>JAKPOE010000448.1 GCA_029548025.1 Spirochaetota bacterium | reverse complement strand
CTGATGATAATTCAGGATTGCAATAACCGATGGCACCTTGATGGCAATTGATGGGGAACGGACAAAAGTATTTTCTTCAACAACAGGCACAGCCTTATCGGAGAGCAACAGGCATATTGCCTCTTTTACTGTTGTTATTCGGATAGGAATAAATCCTGCATTAAGTACCAATACCTCAGATTCAATCATTGTGTACCACCTGTACGCAAAGGTTTGCGAAACAGGTAATAATTACCTTATCAATTAAAATTTGCGTAATGATACTGCTTGTTCAAGGTATGTCAACACTATTTATGAAAAAAATATTTATTTTACTGTCAACAAAAAATTCCCGCCAACTGTCGCCCACGAGGTTTTTTAAAAAATATATCTTGAAATTTTTGCCTATATACTATAATCATAGTACTTGTAAAAAAAGTAAAGGGAGATAGTCGCCATGAAACACATTATGTATTATATAATTGTACTATCCATTGCGTTTGCTATGGGATGCGCATCAGATTTACCTATCCGCGATATGTCAAAAGCGCGCTATGGCATCACCGAAGCCGAAGAGGTAAAAGCACCACAGTACGCACCCGATGAATTGGAAAAAGCGAAGCAGTATCTGTACGATACCCATACCCTGCTGAAAGAGGACAAGACAAAGGATGCTCAGAAAAAATCAGTGGAATCATATGAACAGTCACAGAAGGCAATAGAAAAATCATTGCCCTTATATTCCAGCGATATGGTAACCCAGGCAAAAAACAGCATCAGCGAAATAGAGATGCTCAATGCCAGGGAATTTGCACCAGCCGAATATGCTCAGGCTGTGGCGCTTGCAACGGAGTCATCTGATTTGCATAATAAAACAAACTATCGCGAGTCCATACAAAAATCCCGTGAAGCAATAACCAGCGCAAATGATGCAAAGGTTAAATCCATTGCCATGATACCTCAGCTTAAGGAACAGCTTGTTGCTCTTGAAAAAGAAAGAGATGAGCTATCAAATAACCGCGGGGATGAATTTGCCAAACAACAGTTACAGGATGCATCAGCAAAAATAAGTGAGGCTAACACAAAATTAGATGAACAAAATATCACTGCATCTATTGATGCAATGCAACAGGCAAAGGAATCACTGCTTGCTGCTAAAGTTGCCATTGATAAAGGCAATGCACTTGAATCATTAGAAGCAGCAAAAAGTTTATATCAGGAAGTAAGTCAGCGCGAAACAGCACAGGACTTTTCTGAACAGCTTACCCAGGCAGAAGGGCTCATTAAAACAAGCGAGGATAAATTCAAAGCAGAGCAATACCCTGAATCGTATGACACCTCGCAGCAAGCAACAAATATTCTTAATACCATGCTCATTGCCATGGAAAAGAAAGAAGAAGCCATTGCAATACAGGAGGAAGGTGAAGAAACCAAACAGGAAACAACAACTGCTACTACTACTAAAGAAGTTACGCAACAACAAAAAGACTACATTGTGCAATACAATCCAAAAGCACGCGATTGTTTATGGCGGATTGCTATGAAAGTATATAACAATGCACGGTTATGGCCGCTCATTTATATTGCAAACAAAGATCAGATAAAAGATCCTGATTTGATATTTCCCGGCCAGCGGTTTGTTATTCCACCCATGGAGAAGGAAAAACAACCGATAGAGGAATCACAATCTAAAACAATGGATGATAAAAAACCTCAGGATGTAAAAGAATAATCAATGCACTATATCTTTAGCGCTATTGCCATACTTTGTTTAACGACCACAGCTTTTGCAAAGGGCATTCCCCTTGATGCTGTATATATGGATAAAAATTCATCTGAATATCAAAAGCTTTTTTTTGCACGACTTAACAACTATGCCCAGATGGGTGCTCAATTTATTGACTCTAATATTGTTTACAGTGCATGGTGCAGCGGTAAAGAAATTGTTTATATTAAGGAATCAGGTATAAACAACACTATTGTTGTATGCGCCATAACAACACGTAAAAAAAATCCACTGTACACATTCAAAGGAACGGTTATCTCAGCGCGAACATCATCCAACGGCCGCTACATAGCCGTTAAATACTTTACCAATCAAAGGATACCTCAACCTGCACTTTTCATCATTGATTGTATCGGCGGTACCGTCAAACTGCTACAAACCTTATCAGCAGGCAACGACTTTTCATTTTCAGATGACGGCAACATTTTTTATTACAAAAAGAACAACTGCATTGTTGCATACCGGTGCGATAGTTCCATGGAAAAAGCTTTTCTTTGCAGCAGCGATGCACCGCAGTGGGATGAAATCTGTACTATCATTTTTAACAGCAATCAACTGTTTGTAAGCGGTTCATCAGGCAACTACACTGTCTATATAAAACAAAAGCTATGGAAGAAGATTTGCAATGCTGTTACCCCGGCGGAGGTCTTCAGCGATAGTTTTGCCATCTATTATACAGGCGGATATCCCGGAAATTATACGGTACATCGCTATTCAGTAAAAACGCAAAAGCATGAAACGCTCATGCAGCAATCACTTAACCCCTGTTTACAGGTCAGCCGAAATCATGCAATCTTTCTTAAAAATGCATTTATTATGATGTACGACAGTATTAACGGGAGACTGTTTACAACAACAGTGGAAAGTGATGAGGCAATTATTTCACCCAACGGATTTTATGTTGCATCAACTATCTACAACCGATTATTTATTATCCCCTATGCAACTGTTGTTACCATTAATCCAAAGGCGGGGCGATACCTTACCACATTGCAAGAGCTATACCATGATGTTGTGAACAAAAAATATTTACATATTTCCCCGTATACCAGAACATACATACAACAAAAACAGGCAACCATAGCTTCACTGGCAAAGCTATTTTAAAAATTTGTTTTACCTGTAACATGTTTATCAATAAACCCTTACCCTGCTGTATATGCCTTATACTGCACATATACATTTGTAAAGTATTCTTTACCGCTATTTTCTATTTTTTTTCCATGTGGTTTCTTAAATCAAGGCATGCATAATCTATTACAGGCATACTGCAAAATCATGTTTTCCATTGTTGAAAAAAAATTACTGATATTTCCACTTTATTGATAGTTGCCTGTCATTTTTAAAAAATATTAATTTGACAATTTTTATAACAATAGTATGTGTTAAACTGTTTTCTTTAGAAGCAGGAGGGATTTTCATGCTCCCTGCAACGACAATCCATTAAGTAGCCATACTCAGAAGGAAAAATTAGAATTATTAAGGGAAGTTGTATGGATCGCAATTTAGCACTTGAGGTTGTCCGGGTTACCGAAGCTGCAGCACTCTGGGCAGCGCGTTACTATGGCCGTGGCAATGAAGATCTTGCTGGCAAAAATGCTGTGGAAGCAATGTCAAAGGTTTTTTCAACGGTTTCATTTAAGGGCCATATTATCTGTGGCATTG
>JAKPOE010000314.1 GCA_029548025.1 Spirochaetota bacterium | reverse complement strand
ACACTCTATTTCTTTACGTGTAAAAACCACCTTGTTGGTAATAATGATATCCGCAGCTTTACTACGCTCTATTACCTCTTCAGGTTTCGTTATGGAATAGGTTATCAGCCTTCCTGCTTGCGAAAGTGGTGTCAGATCAATATCGCCAAAATCAACCGTGGCAGCATCAAGAAACACTATCGTATACACGGATATCCATCCTCCAAAAAAAAGTTATGTGCCCTTGTCATTCCTTCTGGGCGGCCGCAACACAACCATCGTAAACTCCCAAGAAATAACAGTACATTGCAACAGACTTAGAAAATTAAATAAGTTACCACTATGACCTAAATGTCAATAGTTTATTTATAAAGTACTATACATAATCGTTGTTGGATTGCCATCATTATCAAGAGCATCTTCTAAGATGCTAAACCCTCGTGAAGTATAATAGTGAATCAGATCAACTGTATCATTATGCCCTTCAAAGAGATATACTGTTCTATACCCTAATTCCTTTGCTTTATCAATAACTGCCTGTACAAGAGCAGTACCTATACCCTGAAAGCGGTATTCAGGAACAATATATAAAGAGGCAAGCCATGGATTGAGATCGGTTCGTGCCCACAGATCATTGTTTTTCAATGAAACCATCCCTACCGGAAGTTTTTTTTCATCAATGGCAACCCATGCCAGTGGAATGGTTGATGAATGCGCACGTTCCATGTACGAACGGATAATAACATCAAACGGTATATCACGTTGAGTATACCACTCACGATATGACCAATAGGCTAAAATAGGGGCATACTGGGGAAAATGATTCAATAGATGTACCTGCACCATTGTTGCCATCCTTATTGATTGATAGTTATAGACATGAATAGCAACAATGGTTGTTGTTCGCAACTACTATTTGGGAATCTGTAGCCGCTGCTTCACTTCTTCCAGTTGCTTTGACAATTCTTTGTTATCCCATCGCAGCTCTTTTGCTGCTGTTTCAGCCACCAGTGTCAGTTTATCATTACCGGGATTTCCAGCCGTGCAAATACCTGTTCGCCTGAAGACAATATCAGGCAACGTACGAGCCATTTCATGGCGGATAGCATAAATTACCTCAGCCAGAATTTCCCCATCATGGGTTACTATCTCCCTGAACTTTTTATTTGACCCAGCTATTTTGATTACAGTATCAACTTCAGTGCCAAAGTATTTTGCCAGCACCTCAAGGGACTTTTTATCCAGCAAAGAATTTGAGGTGTAAACAGTATTAAAAAATATCTCTAAATCTTTTATTTCACACCCTGCTAAATACTGTTTATGAGTTATGGATTTTGGTAACGAATATTGTAGTTTTTTTTCAACAACCTTCATTACCTTGACCGCTAAATTTCTGCTGGTTGTATATTTCCCACCCTCAACCGTTATAAGTCCCTGAACGCCTTCTTCCGAATTATCGTAAATTTCATATCGCCGTGAAGATTGGTAGGTACCTTCAACCTGATCATCAACCAGAGGTCGCAAGCCTCCATAGGTATACTTTATATCATTATACGATAAAGTACCATCACCAAAATATTCATTAACATCGTCAAGTAATTCCTGAATACTCTCTCTGGTTACCCGATAGTTATCGGGATTACCAATATATTCCTTATCAGTTGTGCCAATAAGGGTATATCCTCGCCAGGGTATCAAAAAGAAATGCCTGCCCTTTTTGCTCATCAACGTTACAGCATATTTATGTACTATAGGTTTTGTGATGATATGAATCCCTTCTGACCTTCTAATCTGGTGTTTTACAGTGCCATTTTCAGCCTTTTTTAAGATTATATCTGCCCATGGGCCACCGCAGTTTATGACAAGCTTTCCTTCAACATCTATTTCTTTATTGTTCAAAGTATCGTAAACGATAACACCAGCGATTGAGTTATTACGATACAAAAAGTCTTTTACTTCAGCATAATTTGCAACCTTTGCCCCATAGTTCACCGCAGATTTTATAAATGATAGTGTTAACCGTTCAGGGAAGATACTCTGGCAATCATAGTAGATAGTAGCCGCAGTCAGCCCTTCAGATTTCAGATTGGGTTCTTCCTGTAATGCCTTTTCCCTGCTAATTTGAGAGTGTACGGGTATTTTTTTTGATCTATCCCATGTCCAGCCTTTATCAAATGAAAGAATATCGTACATGATCATACCCATCTTTAGAACCCAGCGGTTATTGAGCAGCCTTTTATAATTGGGTATCATGAATGGAAAAGGGTACACCAGCGTAGGGGCAATATTCTCTAATATTCTTCGTTCACGTAAGGACTCTCGCACCAGGGAAATCTCCATGTTCGCAAGGTATCGTAATCCTCCATGGATAAGCTTGGAGGTTGCAGCCGAAGTAGCCCATCCAAAGTCTTTTTTCTCCAGCAGTGCAACATGTAAACCCCTTGTTGCGGCTTCATATGCCACAGCAGCACCGGTAATGCCGCCACCAATGATAATAACATCAAACTGCTCTTTGTTATTTTCTTCAATAAAACGTTTCATAGCATTACCCCTTATTGGAATAAGTTTTAGTATAATATTCAAAAATTCTTTTTTCGGTGTACTCCAGCACATCTCTGGTAATGGAAAATGCCTTTTCTGCCTTTTTATCCTGAAATGCTTTATATAATTGCTGGTGGAACTGTTCTGAGCGTTTTCGGTTATCAGGATTTTCAAAATACAAATAGCCAAAGTCTCTAAAAATCTGATTAAAGAAATGCAAAATGAATATGTAGAGCATATTATTGCTGGTCTTTGCAATAAAATGGTGCACTGCAAGATCCTTTTCCAGAATATCTTCCTGTTCATTAATTATCCTGGCTAACTCCTCCAGATCGCTGGTGCTACACTCCTTTACCGCTCTGGCTGCCATCTCTGGTACAATGATCTTTCTCATCTCCAGGACATCCTGTAATATCGGCAAAGGAATAGTATCATTAAGGTAGATCATCATCCTGAAAAGTTCTAAATTACCACTTGAGCGATAATCGTTTACAAAAATCCCCTCACCATGTCGTATCTCTATAAGCCCCAATGTTTCCAGCTTCTTCAGCGCTTCACGTACTGTTGCCCTGTTAACATCCAGGTCTGCAGCAATATCGCGCTCGGAAGGCAGTTTATCCCCGGGCTGTATAGCATTGTTAATAATTTTTTTGGCAAGCAGGGTAACAATCTGCTCCCGGAGGGTGTTTTTTTGCAATTGCCCTAATGTGTTTTTTTTCATACTGCCACCTTTAGTTTAGTGGTTCAGTGGTTCAACCACTATCAATATACCAGATATATAGCAAAAAATCCACATTAATTGAAAAAAAATAAATGATTTTTATAGCAGCTGGTGTACACCATCATCTATGGTGCATTCATAGATATCAGGGGTCCTTCCCTCTTTTTTTTCAAATCGTTCAGCGATAGTTTTTTTAAAGTGTTCAACTGCATACAGAGCTACCATCGTTACCGTACAACCACCAAAACCGCCACCCATAAGCCGTGAGCCATACACGCCATCAATTTCTGATATCCATTCAACCATCGCATCTATAAGAGGAATACTCACCTCAAAGTAGTTACTCAGACTATGATGCGATTGATAAAGAAGCTTACCGGCTTTTATAAGATTATACTTCTGAATTTCCTGTGCAAACTCATGTACACGATGGTTCTCAGATATTACATGAAACACCCTTTTATATTCAGTAATGGGAAGAATATCCTTGATGGTAGCAAGCTCATCAATACTGCAATCACAAAGACAATTAATGGCAAATCCAGACTTTTGTAATAGCGTCAGCGCCCTTTCGCATTCATTCCTTCTTTCGTTATAGCCCGATTCCCGTAAACTATGTTTTACGCCGCTATTCACAAGGACAAAACGTATTGCAAATGCATCAATCGGGATATACTGAAATTCCATGGTTTTGGTGTTGAGCAAAAGCCCATTGTTTTTCCTGCCATTGACGATTGCCATTTGGTCCATTATCCCACATTGAACACCGGCAAAATCCCACTCTACCTGTTGCGCTTGTAACGCTACATCTATATTTTTCATTTTTTTGCCATGCAAAGTACATAACGCATACAGCGTTCCAACAGTAATTGCCGCAGAGCTTGACATGCCCGCACCAACAGGCAGGGTGCTATAAAAACTAATATCAAATCCAGATTCAAAATGTATATCTGACAGTACACAGGCACCTAAAGGATATACCAACCATTTATGTTTTGCCACATTCCTGATGTTTGGCAAGTGTATGTTGCTGATAGCTATCTCCCCTTGCTCATGTTGCTGGTAAGAAGCAAAGCGCATGATGCCATCATTATTGCGTGATGCACATATATATATATGTTTATCGATAGCTATTGGGAAAACGGTGCCACCATTATAATCGATATGTTCACCGATAATATTGATACGCCCTGGAGCAACAAATACACTGACATCAGAAGATTGAGGAAAATATTCTTTATGATGTGTAATTGCTGTATCAACTACTGAAGGCATAGACACTAACACAACAAAAACTGTAAAAGTGGAAATGCATGCTGAGTTAATGCAATTGTTACGGGTTTGTCAAAAGAATTCTCTGTATAACGTATTATGCCAAAAAATGATAACCATGTAATGACCGAAAAATCAAGCAATGAAACAGCAAACAGGTCGTTATATTTTGCAATCCCGGTTAGTTCAAAAAATGTCTGTGCAACCTCGTCCAACTGTACTGATTTGTTTGTGTTTACAATGATATCCAATAGTAGCTGTCGGCTATTTTTAATCTCATTTGAGATGTATCCACCCGATGGAAAAAGGCTTTTCCAGTTACACTTATTCCAGAAAGCTAAAAACATCTGCCGATATAGATCGTCACTGTTTATTTCCATTATTTTATTCTCATTAATAATACCGGCAACCTTTAATATGATGCCAGTTTGTTTACAGTATATAGTAAGTAAATCACTATCATACTGCAATAAGGGATTGCTCAATAAACTATTGACGCATTGTGAGTAAAAATCTGCAGATAGCCGTTCATTTTTTTTTGGTTTTTGGTTTGTATTTTTAAGTATGTTGAGTATACACCGTGCAATAATTATTGCATTACAATTATTTAAACATTCGCTATAATCATTTTGTATTTTTTTTGCTGCAAACCCAGCTTCAAAGGTATTGTTAACGTTCCATACCAATTTATAGCAGGATTGAAGAACATCATGCATAATTTTATCTTTTTTTATTGATTTTACATTATTAAACCGCTTATCAATCTCGCTTGCAATCAAATCATTTGACAATTCATGTTCAAGTGCATACAGTGCAAGCGTATTTATTGATGATTTAAACCGATGCGTTATCACATCAGCAGCATGTTTCATAGCTATAAACTACTCCCTCAAAAATGGAATAATACCGTGTCATTCTTAATGAGCAAAGCAACTGAAGAATCTTGTTGTCCATATTGTCATTCTGAGGGGCAAAACCACAAAGAATATATTCTTTCATAAATGACAAGATTCTTCGCTAACGCTTAGTATGACATACCCTTACAACGACTGCATGCATTGCTTCAACTTAGCTCAGCACAGGCACTTTTGCTTTAGAATGGCTATAGGCTTCACCATAAGAATGCCAATAATGCTTCATTTCCATCATATTTAGGAAGATGCCCTGTAGCCATAAGGAAATCCACTGTTAAAAATATTTTAAATAAAATGTACCAAAAAGGAATAAAACAATACAATATATGGTTACATCAGCTTATGAAATTAATTGATAAACATACTATCATGAATTAATTTTTAGTCAATTAATATTTTATTAAAATAAAAAAAAGTTGTAAAGGTAAAAAAATACTGTACATTTATTTACTTCACTAATATTAATATATTAAAAATTTTTGGTTTTTACTTGCATTAATAAAATGATTTTTTTTATTAATATTAATGTGTAACATTATTTAAACAAGGGAACCTCTAATAATTATATTCTGAATGTTTCCTTGTGAACACAAGCATTGACAGCATGTTTTTTATTTTTTAATAACGAAAAACTTGATTTTTAAGGGCGTTCATAAATATAAAAACAAGAGGTCCGGGGATGTGGTTATTGTCTTTAATTGATGCAGCACAAAACGAAATAAAGGAAATTCAGAATAATACAAAATGCATTTTGCATGTTTTATCTGAAGAAATTGGCGAGCGAACATTGCGAAAATATGATAATTTAAATAAAAGCCGCCAATTCATATACAATTATTTACACCAAAGCAATGACAATGTATATGAAGAAAAATATCTGGTAGATAATTTGGAAGTAAGCAATATTATTGCTGAAATACCAGGTTTTGAACATAGTAATGAAATAATAATTATTGGCGCACATTATGATACCATAGAAGACACTTCCGGTGCTGATGATAATGGATCCGCTGTAGCCGGTTTGCTTGAACTGCATAGGATGTTATCACAGTATACATTCAGAAAGACATTGCGTTTTGTTGCATTTACTCTTGAGGAACCACCTTTCTTCTCAGGACCATATATGGGCAGCATGGTACATGCGCTGGGATGTAAAGATAAAGGTGAAAACATTAATTTAATGATCTGCCTTGAAATGATAGGATATGCAGGGAACAGAATGCAGCAGGATTACCCATTAAGGAGTATGCAAAACGAATATCCACCATATGGAAATTTTTTAGCTGTGGTTTCATTACCAAGCTATGCACCGTATGCATATAAATGGAAAAAGGAGTACAATAAATATGCAAAAAATAAGATAGTTGATATGATAGGACCAGCTTCCATACCCGGAATAAATTTATCAGATCATTATTCATTTAATAAATTTGGATTTCCGGCAATAATGATTACTGATACGGCATTTTACAGGAATAAAAACTATCATACAGAAGGCGATACCTATGGAACAATAAATTTTAAATTTTTATCAGAATCAATATTTAATACATTCATGGCAGTAAAAACGCTATCAAATGAAAGGGATATCCTTGATGAATGAATTCAAACCATTACCAATACAGGATTCTCATCGACTCATTAATGCAGGCAATGTTATATTGATTTCAGCTCAGTCCAAGGAAAAAAAGACTATAACAACCGTTGCATGGCATATGCCAGTAAGCAATAATCCAAAGTTATTATCATGCGCACTGGCAAATAAGCGATATAGCCTGGAATTAATCAAAGAATCCAAAAGCTTTTGTATAAATATTCCTGATTTTGCTATGCTTGATACAGTTATATTTTGTGGGACTTATTCCGGACGAACAGTGGACAAATGTAAAGAAGCACATCTGACTGCCTTACCATGTTCAGACATTGACGGATTTTTTATTGCTGAATGTGTTGCCTACATAGAATGCCAGCTTTATTCAATGGTGGAGGCTGGTGATCATACTATCGTTATTGGCCAGGTTACATGCGCTCATGCAAAAATACATTGCTTTACACCTGATGGTGTCATTGATATTAACAAAGTGCAATTAATCCACCATTTAGGCGGAACTCATTTTGGAATTCTAAAAAATTAGGACGGATAACGATATGGAGTGTAAAAAAGATCGAAATCTAAAAGTATGCACCTGTACTTATGAGCCTTGCTCACGGAAAGGATTATGCTGTGATTGTATTTCATATCACCTGAAAAGCAGGGAACTCCCTGCTTGTGCCTTCTCAAAAGAAGCAGAAAAGACATATGACCGATCATTTGAACATTTTGTAAAACTGGTTTCAGCAGGGAAGATATAACATATGTATTCTTCTATACATAGCATTATTCACCAGTGTCATTGAGGGCTTGACCAGGAATCTAAATAATTAACTGATATCCTGAAATGAATTCAGGATGACACTCTGCACATTGTTATTCCAGGCTTACTTCTGCATCAAAATGACTGTCGCCAGCTATTTCCATCCCCTATGGAGGTCATAAGCCAGCCATGGGTAACTCCTCAGAAAATAGAAATTTTCATCTAATCAGCAGTTGAAAAATAATTGTACCAGGATTTTGTGGGACAAAATATTACAATTTTAGATATACCATTACTTCTTTGCCAGGTACATCAAAGGATCCAGTGGTTTCCCCGATTGATTAATCTGGAAATGAAGTGAAGGATTGGTAGCATCAAGTATCCCGATTGTTGTCCCACAACCAACAACCTGCCCTTCCTTAACCCGGATTGCATCAAGTTTGGAGTATATTGTGTAAAAATCCTTTTTATGCTGTATAACAACAAAATTTCCAAACCCCCGCATTGAACCAATTTTTACAATGGTACCATGTGCACTTGCCATAACATTGCTTTTTGGAGTGCTTTTAATGAGTATACCAATGGGTCGCGCTCCATTTTTGTTATCACGCCCAACACCAGCAACATATGTTACCGGCCACATAAACAATGGTTTTGATATACTTTTTTTAGTAGCCCCCTTGCTGATTTTGCTTTGTTTATTTATTCCACAATCGGCGCTGTCATCCGATATGGGTATCAAAATACGCTGACCTGCTTTAATGGCAGTAGGATTAGCGATATTGTTCATAGTCTGGATGTCATTAATGGAAACAGCATATTTTTTTGAAAGTCTATATAATGTTTCACCTTTTTTAACAGTATGCCATATCCCGGATTTACTATTATTTTCAGGTACCGGATTAATGTGCTGATAACTATCGCTCATGATATGTTTAGTATCATCTTCTTCATATTTACTATATTTATCATAACACACTGGCATGGTTGTATCTTTTTTATTTTTTTGAATATACATAGTATCATCCTGAAAGGGGGTATACTCTTCAGGCTGTTCAAACTTATAGTAATTGTGCTTATCACGGGATGTATCGGGTTTAGATCTATATGCAGGTGGGACACAACTAATTGAAACCAATATAAATAGTGTTATAATAAAGGCACTCATCCATGAATACATGGAACATCTCCTTATGTTCCGTTTGTTAGCACATTACCGGGAAGTAATAGTAACCCTTATCATTATATCGGATAGTTATTCTGCAGAATTGAGTAATTAATTATTTTTTATTCATGATAGTCGACAGTTGTTGTTACAGTTAACTTGCCATGTCGAACATTTTTTATAGCCAGCAAATTATCAGCAATTTTTTTAACCTGTTGAGCGGTACCCCGCATTAATAAAACCTCTAAACAATTATGTTCATCCATATGAACATGTACTGATGAAATGATGTATTTATAATTGTCATGTTGCAGGTCATTGAGTTTATCAGCTATCTCACGAACATCATGGCTGTAAACTAATGTCAATGTCCCGATAACTTCACTATTGGGGTCGGAAACATCTTCTTTAACAAGCATATCTCTGATTAAATCACGTATTGCCTCTGAACGATTGACATATCCTTTTTCATTGATTAAGGCATCAAACCTATCAAGAAGCTTTTCATCTATTGATACACCAAAACGAATGACACTATTCATAATGCTTCCCTCACATTAATTTTTTACATAGCTATGATGGAGCAATAATCTACTTTGTGCAAGTAAATTTTTTATAGCGAAGGAACAATGACAATGCTGGGCTATGAGGAGTGTTATAAACTGCTGTTGACAGAAATAATTATTTAATCATTCACCACACCACGACGTAAACTATTGGCTATAACAATAATATGGTGAGTAATACTATTGATTATGGTAAATAATGAAGTATAAAGATAACCAACCTGAAATAGCATTATAAGTGGTATTGAAACATAGAGGTTTTTATCAAAAGCAAAATATACAGCAAGGGACATGTACAGCCCAAGAATAAATTCAATGATTGATACAATATTAATGGTATGGAGGCTATATTTATTCTTTAACAAAGTCTTTACATGCTCTACTGCATTGATACGGTGCAATGATGCAACATTATATTTTGGTGTTCTGTTGAAATCACTTTTTTTATTGAACAGGGCTTCAATGACAGCTTTACTGTTGTTGATGGACAAGCCGATACCAACAGCAAGTACCATTGGCAGATAGACCAATGGTTTAAACTTTGAATCAAAGCTATTTTTATTATGATAAAGAATGGATAATTCAGTGTAAAAATAAAATATTACAACTGATAGCGTTGCTAATATAAAAATAGGCAAATCAAGATATGCAAATTTTTTAAATCCACCATAATATCGCACCCACAGTGCAACAGGCATCAGAAGGGTAAGAAATACCATGAGCAAGTAAGCAAAGTTTGCACCTAAATGCATAAATGATTCAATCTTAATTTTCAATGGAAGTTGAGCATTGAGGATAGTTTTATAAAGCTTTTTGAAGACTTGGATAGAGCCTTTTGCCCATCTGAACTGTTGTGCTTTAAAAGCTGAAATTTCGATAGGCAATTCGGCAGGTACCGTAACATCAGGAAGATACAAAAATTTCCAGCCACTAATTTGCGAACGGTAGCTCAAGTCTAAATCTTCAGTGATTGTATCATGCTGCCAGCCTCCACCATCAATAATAGCCTGTCTTCGCCATACACCGGCAGTACCGTTAAAGTTAAAAAATCTTCCGGAACGATTCCTGGCAGTATGCTCAATCATGAAATGACCATCTAATAAAATACTCTGGCACTCAGTTAATAGTGAATAATGGCGGTTAATATGGTCCCATCTGGTTTGAACCATGCCGATAGTTGGGTCAGTAAAATAATGTATGGTTTTTTGTAAAAAGTCAGGATTGGGCATAAAATCGGCATCAAATACAGCAATGAACTCGCTGTCAGTATATTTAAGCCCATTTTCCAGCGCACCGGCTTTAAAACCCGTTCTATCTGTCCGGTGGATATAGATAATAGTATAGCCTTCTTTACGCTTTTGTTTGCAGATCTTTTCAGCTAACGCTGATGTTTCATCAGTAGAATCATCCAGAACCTGAATCTCTAATTTCTTCCTGGGGTACTCTAACTGTGTTACCGCGTTGATAAGGCGCTCCACCACATATTGCTCATTGTAGATAGGCAATTGAACGGTAACCTTTGGTAAATTCTTAAAAACAGCTTTTGGTTTAACTTTGTTTCTACTATGTTTAATGAAAAGATACATCGTATAATAGCGGTGAGCTCCAAATATTGAGAGCAATAATAATATCAGACCATAAAAAATAAGTATAAAAAGCTTCATAGGGGGTACTTCCTTTTTTTGTAAGAAGGATAAATACAATAATGAAATAGTAAAAACGGAGTATAGCGCATAAAAAATACTTTTCAATAATTTATGAGTACCATATAATAAATCATTACGTTGTATGTCAATACTATTTATCAGGAGGTATACAATGACTCAGGCTACTATTCAGGCATTACAGGGTTTGCGGGATTTATCAATGATTAAGTGGCATGTAATACCGCTACTGGCTATTGTTTTCTATATCTATACACGTGAGATGAAAGAGGCTCGAACAAGCGGCAACTGGAATGCCATTTTTGCAGGACTTACGATTTTTGGTGTGGATTTTTTCAATGAAACATGGAATGGATGGGTTATGCACCTTACACAGCGTTCAGCAGTATGGACAACACCAGGGGATACTGCACTGCGCACCATGGTTGGCTGGAATATTGAAATAATGTTTATGTTCTCCATTCTGGGGATTATTTTTTATCACACGTTAACCGGCAAAAACATAAAGATTTTAGGTATTCCCGAACAATGGTTCTGGGCTATTGGGTATTCAGCTTTTTGTGTGTTTGTTGAATGTTTACTCAATGTTGGTGGACACCTTGTCTGGGAATACGAATACTGGCGGTTGTCATTCAAGGGAGTGTGGCTCATCTTTTTGTTTGGATATTTTCATTTCTTCTTCTTTGCTAATATTGTGATTGGACTATCCACTATCAAAAAGAAGATTATTGCTGTTGGCATCATCTATGCTGTTCCAATAATCATGAACATAATAGCACTTGGTTTCCTGGGATGGATGTATTAAACAGTAACTATCGCCCACATTAAAATTGTGGTTTATAAATTTCTTCAGGAAATTTTTTTAATATCGTTGCAGGTAGCGCATTGCTTTTGGCAATCTGAGCATATACCATGCCACTATGTTTGATGGTACGTTTCTGGGTTTTAAAATCAACATGCACCAATCCAAAGCGCGGTTCGTACCCATGCTCCCATTCAAAGTTATCAATGATCGACCAGTAGAAATACCCTCGGATGTCAACACCTTCGGTGATTGCTTTATGAAGCATCTTGAGGTGATCAATAAGCACACGCTGTCGCCAGCTATCATCATTGGTGCCTATGCCATTTTCGGTAATATACATGGGAATATGCGAGAAAGCATTATGCATTAGCTTTATAGCCAGATAAAATCCTTCGGGGTACGGTTCCCATCCAAGGCTGACACATAAGCCTTTTTTGCCACATACGGGGTTGTCAGTAGCAGGTACGGCCAGATCCTTTAATCGCAATGATAGCCTGATGAAGTTATAAAAATTAACGCCTATAAAATCATTGGTATTGATTAGCTCCCTGTGTGATGAAAAAATTTGCAAGGGCAATTTTCCCTTTTTTAAGGAGCGGATAATAGCTCCATTAAAACAATAATCAGCAAACGCTGTAAATAGCTTATCCATGATACTGTTAGGATTGTACGGTTTTGTGATCTGAACATTGTGCACTATCCCAACCTTTGCATCAGGGTCAACAGATTTAATGGTATGGTAAGCAATGGCATGCATCAGCATTGTTGTACCCAGCGCTTTAATGGCTTTGAGCATATTTTTTTGTCCAGGAGCAGATGTACCGGTAATATAGCCAAGCATGACAATACTTGGCTCGTTAATGGTATTGTAGAATTTTACCTTCCCTTTCAATGTTTTAGCAACAACATCGCAAAACTGTTTAAAATGCTCAAGGTGTTCTTTATCTCTGTTTAATAAGCCGCCTTCGTTGCACCACCAGATAGGAAGTGTAAAATGAAACAATGTCACAAAAGGCGTTATTTTACGCTTCAGCAACTCGTTTATCATCGTCACATAATGGTCAAGTGCCTTTTTATCAAGCGTCCCGGGCTGGGGGAAAATCCGCGACCATTCTATTGACATGCGATATGCATTGCAGTTGAGCTTTTTTAAAAGATCAAAATCCTGTTTGAAGCGATTCCAGTGATCACAGGCAACAAGCGCGCTGTCATTATTTTTGATTGTACCTTCTTTTTCAAAAAGCCACCAGTTGTTGTTTGTAGTGCCACCTTCTATCTGATGAGCAGCGGTTGCGGTGCCCCACAAAAATCCCTTTGGAAATACAATATCTTCTTTTTGCGCCATAACACCCTCGCTTTATTATTGTACTACACTATAAAAACATCTTTTTTACATTATTGAGTTGCTATAAAAAAATCAATAAAAAAATTATTATACAGCAACCTATCATTGTGGTTACACATACTCTATGAACAACAGCAATGTAGATTACCATATATGGAATTATGGAACAAATGAGTATGATTGGCGATAGTTACCGGTAAAAAAGTGATTGTAAAAAACCTATGAAAAGTGATTGAATAAATTCATTACCATACTTATATGCTGTGACAATAGCATTTTGAGCGCAAACAAAGAATCATGCCGTTGTGGGGATATGTCATTCTGAGCGTCAGCAAAGAATCTCGTCTTTTGTGAAAGAGTATATTTTCTGGGACTTCGTCCCTCAGAATGACAAAATGTGTTGCGTTTACCTGGAATTATAACGGTAAAAAATCATAGTGTTAAGGAAAATTATATGCCGACAACAATAAAAAATTTGGGACCTTGCACCGTTGTTTCTCCATTAGCAGTAAAATATCGCCAGCGTGAAGCTGCTTTTATTAATGATGCCATTAGAGTTCGTTTTAATGCATTCATAGGTAAAAAACCTCCCTCTGGTGGTGAAACAATTGAAAGCTTTGAAGCTGCAGGACCTCGTGAGAAGATTTTTTTTAATCCTGAAACAACACGAGTCGCTATTACCAGTTGCGGAGGATTAAGTCCGGGGATTAATGATGTTATCCGTTCACTGGTGATGGAATCGTATTATGGATATGGAATAAATGACATCATTGGCATACCCTATGGTTATAATGGATTAAATCCTGAATATAATTATACCCCCATCCCCTTAAATCCTGACAATGTAAAATCAATCCATATGCAGGGCGGAAGCATTCTGGGTTCATCGCGTGGTGGCACCAGGGATATGGATAAACTTGTTGATACACTGCAAAAACTAAACGTCAGCATCCTCTATACAATAGGTGGCGATGGTACACTGCGGGGCTCACACGACATTGCCATGATTGCATTACAAAGAGGGTTGCCCCTGGCAGCAGTTGGTATCCCAAAAACTATCGACAATGACATAAGCTTTATTCAGCGTTCATTTGGATTTGAGACAGCTTTTTCTATTGCTGTAGAGGCAATCTATGCAGCGCATACAGAAGCAATAGGAGCACCCAACGGGATAGGACTTGTTAAACTTATGGGCAGGCACTCAGGTTTTATTGCGGCAAATGCAGCGCTGGCAAGCAATGATGTCAATTTTGTATTATTGCCCGAGGTTCCCTTTGAACTGTATGGAGCAAATGGATTATGCGCCCATCTTGAAAATAGGTTGCAAAGAAGAGGACATGCTGTCATATGTGTCGCTGAAGGCGCAGGACAGGAAATACTGCAAAAAGATTCTGATAAACAATATGATGCTTCAGGCAATGTAAAATTGGCTGACATTGGTGCCTATCTAAAAGAAAAGATACAGGAATATTTTAAACAAAAAAAGATTGAAATTAATTTAAAATACATTGATCCAAGCTATATGATACGCAGTGCCCCCGCAGTTCCCAATGATTCTATCTATTGTACATTATTAGGGCAGAATGCCGTTCATGCCGGTATGGCCGGGAAAACAGATTTAGTCATTGGCCAATGGAGTAATATATACACTCATGTCCCGGTTGAGGTTGCAATTTCAAAACGAAAGCGCATAGATCCCCATTCGCGCTTCTATAGCAGTGTACTTGACGCAACAGGACAACCTTTTGCGATGATAAATGAATAATAATTTTATTCTAAAGGAGGTTTGCAATGGCAAAGGAACATAAAAATGCACCAATTATTTGTGCAGTTATTACCGGTATCGCACTAGCAGGAGCTGGTGTAGGCATATGGAAAAGTATGCCACTTATTATAGCTCTCAGTATTATTCCAGCTATTGTCTATGAAATATACAGAACACAGGGTGTGTTTACAACATTGGCATCATGGCTAGCGCTGATCGTTACCATTGCAGCGCTATATGTTATCTATAAAAATACCATGATTGATATTGCCCCCTATATATCAAAATTTATGACACTGCCGGTTAATACAAAGCTTATACCTGTTGCATATGTTGCACCGGTTGTTCTTGTCATTATTGCTGTATTTTTGTTTAAGCAAACTGCAGGTATCTATACCCGCTGGTTAGCGCTTGTAATACTGTTAACATCAGTTGCGCTTTTCTATAGCCTGGACCCTTCATTTATTAAAAATCTACTTTCAACTCCGCAGGTTCAGCAAAACATCAAAGAAGGCGTAAAACGGGGGATACGCAATATTCATTAAACCTGTTACTGTATAGGCGCTGTAATTACTTTGTAATTATTACAGTACTTTTCATATATTGTCATTATACAATTATAATTAATGGATAAAAATTCGTTAGCGGTAAATCCAACGGGATTTTCCTTCCTGTAGCTCTTGATATGAAATGAAGCGAGCACCCGTTGAGCATTGATCATATACTGTCCATCAATCTTTTCAATATACCCTTTCTTGATGCAAAATTTTAAAAACCGTTTTAATTTTTTGTGGCGATAGTTACTATCCAAAAGGTATTCATCAATACCGGGCAGTTTCCCTTCTTTGACCAGCACAATAATATCATTGATGACAGTATCTAACTGTGATGCCAATTCTTCTTTTTTAAGAACTATCGCTTTATCAATATTTTCAACCGCCATTGCCATGCGCTGGAGATATGTTGCAGCAATCTGACTGAAGGTTATGGTATGTAAACTTTTTAAAATTTCAGAAACTCTATCTAAAAATTTTTCTTTATCCCCAAGCATAAAAAAGGGCTCCCCAACATTTATAAAAATATCCTTTTTACCGGCTATGCAACGGTCAACCTTAACATTAATTGGCAGTATATATAATTTTTGCCTGAAGTGGCGATAGGTACTATCAACAAGCTGGAATATCCCACTGCGTAAATTTTTTAAACCTCCAAAACTCCACGTTGTCCCTTCCGGAAATATAAGCGTAGAAAAACCACTATGTATAGAATGTTTAAACTTTACCATCTGAGAGTGTATCTCATGTTTCACCTGATTTTTATTGTCAAAATCTTCTATGAAGGGGCGTGGAATATCAATCAGTTTCATCTTTTTGAAAAAAGCTTTTGGCAACCCTGTTTTATCTAAAAAATAAAAAAAATAATAGAGCAGTTTATTCTTTTCTCCAAAATTTGATGCCAGATAGTTCCCACTTAAAAAATCTTTTTTTGCCATTACCACAAAGTGTGGACGTGGTTTCAATGAATAATATACCTTTGAAAGGGATGGCACCTCAAAATAGCTATCATGCGTAGGGGCAAATATTACAAGGTGGGGGATTTTTTTTAGATATTCTTTCCCTTTTAAATGAGCTTTATGCCGCATAATCAATGAAGCAACTTTAAAACAGAAAATAAAAAATTCATAGACTATGCCATTTGATGGCTGCATATACATACCTCAAACCACTTTACTGGTATAAAAATAAACTATTCACCAGCAATTGTCAATAGTAAAAAATACATTAAAGTATAATGAAAAGCATGGTGTTTTCATCTTCAAATGATTGCATTCCTCTTAAAATAGAATACCGTGTCATTCTGAGAGACCCAGTCCCCAAGAATCTATCCTTTCATAAAAAGCAGAGATTCTTCACTTCGTTCAGAATGACATCCCCATGCCACAGTGAGATTTTTTTCTTCGACTTCGCTCCACACAGACGGCTTCAGCTCAGAATGATAGACGCTAAATATGTTCATCCCTTATGGCTGGATGAATGCTCTGCCATAAGCAACTACCCTAAAATTGCCTAAAATAATATTCTATAGGTGTTATCGTTTGATTTATAATACAATATTTTTTTAAAATTTTTTATTTTTTTATTTTGCTATTGACAAGAATTGCTATATATTTAACTAATCAATTTAATTTTTTAATTAAAATAATTGATTAATGTCATGGATGACAACTTAAAAGTATGGTTATTGATTACATGGAAGAATTTAAATATTCAAAGGAAACTCGAACTGTCATATTGCAGGCTGCAAAGACGGAATTTGCTGAAAAAGGCTATGATGGTGCCCGTTTAAGTTTAATTGCTAAGCGAGCGGGGGTAAACCAGGCACTTATCCACTATTATTTTTCCAATAAGGAAAAACTATACCTTGAAGTGCTGCAATACCTGTTTCACCATGGAGAAATCAGCATTATCCGGGAACATCTGAAAGATGTTACATTAAATCCTAAAGAGGCTCTTTTTACAGCAATCTACATACTGGTATATCTGCATCATAATGCCATTGATCCTGAAATAAATAAAATTATTTCATGGGAATTAGCGCAGGGTGGGGATAAATTTAAAATGCTCCTCACCGATTATATGTTACCCAAACTCAACATGCTGTCGCAGGTAATTCAGGAGGGTATAGAAAGCGGGGACTTTGAAACTGATGATCCTTTCCTTGTTGTCTTTAACCTTACCAATATGGTTTTATCATTTGAAAATAGCAAACAATACCTCAAAGACACGCCATGGTATGATCGTTTCTATGGCGGTGATGATGGAAAAAAGTTATTTGAGTTTGCCTTAAAAAGCACATTCAAATCATTAGCACCAAAGCATAAAGCTTGTGAGATACCACAAATAAATGAGGATTTAAAACATAAACTTGAAGAAATTATGCAGAAACTTAAAAACGATTCGGAGCATGAAAATGACAGTTAAATACAACACAATTATTAAAACAATGCTACCAGTATTCATGTATTCAATACTGTTTATGATTACCGCAACAGGTACAATCTATGCTCAAAATCCATTAACACTAAAAGAAGCCATAGATATAGCAATCAAGAATAATAACACCTATAAAATAGCCCTGTTGAAGGTAGAAGAAAACCGATATAAGGTGCGCGAAAGCTGGGGAATGTTATGGCCAAAACTTTCTACTGATGTTTCCTATACACGCCAATGGTATGAAGCTGGTTTCCAATCGCAGATTGAAGGGCAATATAATGTGAAAATTATTAATGGACAGATATCTATTAATCCCGGTACATTTTACAATACATTACAATCTTCACGTAACAATTTTATTGCCAGCGAACATGATGCAAGGAGGGTAAAGGCTGATACAACTATCACGACGCTCAGGCTTTACTACCAGATATTGCTGACAAAGGAATTGATCACCATGCATGAGGAATCATTAAAGGCATTGGAGGAAAATTTACGTATCGTGACGGTTGGTTATCAAAAGGGTACATTCTCAAAATTGGATTTTTTACGTGCAAGGGTTGCATATAACAATGAAAAAACACAATTGATCAATGCAAAGAATGATTATTTGACGGTGTGCGCTACATTTAATATTCATCTAAACCGGGAAATAAATGAAGCGGTTATACTGGACGAATCTGTTTTAAAGGTGCATGAAGAGGATTTACAATACCTTGCTCTTGAAGAAGCCAAAAAAAATGAGATCGTTGGGCAGCTTGTTGCATTGGCTTTGAAAAATCGTCCGGAACTTTTGCAGTTAAGCTATTCTAAAACAGCATTGGAATATGCAACAAGTGCAACCTCATCCATTTACCTTTGGCCCAGTTTTTTTGTAAACGGTAGCTATGGCTCAAGCAAGAACATATCAAAGGATGGTGGCGGCGGGCTTACACCAACAGGTGATCCAGCTACAGACCAGATTTTACAGGCTCTGAGCCAGGGAATGTCCCAGAGTTTTGCTCCCAGTGGCTGGAACGACAACTGGATGATAACCTTTGGTGCTACCTATCAGTGGGGTGGATGGTCACCACTGGATAGCACCCATGCAAAAGCAAAGCAGTTAGAAAGCCAGACAAATCAGGTAGATTTGCAGCTAGAGGATTTTGTTAAAAGCATACGTCTTGATATCCAGAGGGGGTTTTTAAAATTGGAATCAGCCTCAAACTCCATCTATTCACAGCAGGGGAATGTAGAAACCGCTGAAGAATCATTAAAGACTGCTACTACTCAGTTTAGAAATGGTATTATTGATAATTCAAAATTTTTAGAAGCAAATGTAGCGCTTGTTCAGGCTAAAACATTGTATATTCAGTCATTATATGATTATAAGGTATCACAGGC
>JAKPOE010000301.1 GCA_029548025.1 Spirochaetota bacterium | reverse complement strand
TGCAAGCAGGATTTGAGCTGCCTGCTCAGTGCTCAGGATACTTCTTATTGTATTCAATAAGAACCCAAAGTCCCTGCCAGAAATAGTTATCTGGTCTTCATTGTTCCATGTGTACTTTTTACCTCTGTCATACTTTGCCATGATCGTTGATTTTAATATTAAATGTTATCGTTGAATTTGTTTTCATGCTCTTGCCCATTTCAACCCTTATGCTGAACATATTATTCAGCTTGAGAATCTCCTGTAGCAAATTGTTAAAATATACTGGCGTACTAGGGGCTACACGAAAATGTAGATTGAACGGTGTTTTTACAATGTCTACATGGGAAAGCTCATCAACTGAACCTATCACCCCGATTAATTGTTCTATGAACACCTCATCATTATCCATTCCTATTGCAGGAAACCCACGCCTCTGTACTTCCATTAAGAAAGAGTTAACAGGTATTTGGTTTTTGCCGAAGTGCCTGAAAAATCATCAGCTAAATTACATACATCATGATATCCATTCATCTCTCCATAACTCTTGAGCTGAGAAGCCCATGACATCATTTCAGCAACAACAACATTAGCTGATGTGGCTGTAAGAGGTTCAAGCCTAAATACAGCAGGTTTCCTTCCTGTGTACCCCATAAGCTTCTCCATTAATCCGTCTTTAAAGTCATGTACATAATCATATAGGCTACCAACGGCCATGTGTTCAGCATAACCACTTGTCTGCCAGTGTATTAAATGCAACTGTACCTCGAAATATGTCAATTTGCTGGCAATACTTTCTAAACTCATAGCCTCCTGAGAGCTATTAAGCATCTCTGATGGGAATATTGTTTTCATATTTAATTTCTTTCATCTTCATTGCAACATTCATATCCATCAACCTCCACCCATTTTCCCACCTTGGGCATCTTCTTACGCCATATAAGGCTGGCATTTACTTTCCTACCGCTTCCATCTACTCTTACAAAGGCTTTAAGCGGTCTTTTCTTAATTGTGTTTGTGTTAAGTTTCACCATTTCATTCTGTTTTTATTAAAACATTTGTTCATTATTTTAAATTTTATATTTTGGGCAATACCCTTTTATAACCTAATTTGTTTTATATTTTGTTAATTAGCTACTCCTATGGTGTTGGTTGTAATAACCATAGTTGGCGTTGACGAGGCATCTATATACGATTGATACACCACTGATCCTGATAGTTGATGTGTTATTGTACTACCATTTGTAATCTGTGTTATCCCTGCTCCTGTAAAATCAATATTACCTACACCATCCTTGAAATCATTTAAAGATGTATAATCAGGGTAAGTCATGCCACCACAGCCACTCCCGTAAGTCATGTTATTACAGTTACTACCGTAAATCATGGCACTACAGCCACTCCCGTAAGTCATGTTACCACAGTTACTCCCGTAAGTCATGTTATAACAGCCACTCCCGTAAGTCATGGTATTACAGTAACTCCCGTAAGTCATGCTATAACAGCTACTCCCGTAAGTCATGTTATGACAGCCACTCCCGTAAGTCATGTTATAACAGCCACTCCCGTAAGTCATGCTATAACAGCCACTCCCGTAAGTCATGGCACCACAGTAACTCCCGTAAGTCATGGCACCACAGTTACTCCCGTAAGTCATGGTATTACAGAGACTCCCGTAAGTCATGGTATTACAGAGACTCCCGTAAGTCATGTATGGGATTAAATTAGATTCCTCAAAGACTATGTTTGAACAAGTATCATCATCAAACATTGTCCTATCCGTGAAATTATCCGTATCCTGTATTGTTATTGGAAAAGGATAGAGGTAATGCAATATTCCACTATAGCTTAAAAATGCGTTTTCTGTAATGTCAATAAGGAATGTCCACTTTGCAGAATCTCCGGGTTCATCGGTGCTTTCTGTTGTTGCATTAGCACCATATAACACATTTCCTACCTGTACAATATTACCCTGTGAATATGCTTGTGCTGTCCATGCAGGTTGTTCAATGCTGTATAAACGATAGGTGATTTCACGGAAGTCGTAATTTGTCTTAATTGCCCTTGCAACATCTTCCCTTCGTGTTATTATTCCCTTAAACCCTGCTGGTGATGTTGATAAGTCGCTATCGTAGAACTGTTTAATAGTGGAATAATTCAAAGGGTTCCAATCATATTTAAGGGCATCTGTTGGATGGAGTGTACTGTATGCTTCTGGCGCA
>JAKPOE010000297.1 GCA_029548025.1 Spirochaetota bacterium | reverse complement strand
TCTATTAAATATTTTTATAAGGTTAAATTGCAAATCGGTATGGGGTGATATTTGAACGTATATACCAAGATCAGCATTTTCATAAACCACCGAATATTTATTTATTGGTAAACTTGCTATCTCAAGGTCATATACTTCTACCCCCATGGATAGTAATCCTGCAGTCAACGCTCTTTTTATTAATCGTGATGCCCGTGTTGTATCCCTGCTGACAATGACCTTCTTGTTTTTCCCCAAAAAAGCTCCAATAGCGGACCCTAATTTTGCAGCAAATTCAGGTGTAATTTTTACATTGAATGAGCCATATATTCCTTCATTGGTGAATAATATCTTTTTTTCCGTTTTTCCCCAGATCAGGTCATAACTCAATTGGGTACCTTCACCAATAACCTTTTCAGGCCATATTCTGATACCGGTGGCTATTTTAGCACCATTTCCTATCTGACAATCATCACTTATAACAGCACCTTCATAAATTGAGACATTATCTTCAATAACATTGCGTTTGCCAACCACAGCTCCCCGTATCTCAGTTTTGGTACCCACTATTGTATTATGTAATATCACACTTCTTCGTATTGAAGCGTTTTCATGTATAACTGTATTGTCGCCGATAACACTGTACTCTGACACCTCAGCACCTTTTTTAATATTGACGAAATTTCCTATCACAATAGGTCCCTTTAGTATTGCGTCTGCATGAATTTCAACATCATCGCCAGCCCAGATGTTTTCACCTATTTTTTTACCTGGAAAATTAATCTTTACAATTCCATTGAGTATATCCTGATGTACTTTGCGATACGCGTCCAGATTACCTATATCACACCAATACCCATCGGTTATATAGCCATATAAAGGGACTCCATTCTTCTGTAGTAAAGGAAATAAATCATATGAAAAATCAAATTTATCATTATCTGGCACAAATTTATCAATAATCTCTGGTTCAATGATATACAATCCAGTGTTTACTGTGTCACTGAATACTTCGCCCCACGATGGTTTTTCTAAAAACCTGTCAATAGTGCCATCTTCATGGGTAACAACAATGCCATATTCAACAGGGTCATGCACATGTGCCAGAGCTATCGTAAACAATGATCTTTTTTCCTTATGGAATTGTATGATATCATGTACATTAAAATCATAAAGTCCATCACCACTCAATACAATAAATGTATCATCATAATCCTTCAATGCTAATTTTACCCCTCCTGCTGTTCCCAATGGTATTTCTTCAATAGAATAATCTATTGCCACATCCCAGAAGGTGCCATCACCAAAATAGTTAACAACATTCTCAGGAAGGTAAAAAAGACTCATGGTAATATCTGAAATACCATGTTGCTGCAATAAATATACTGCATACTCAATAACCGGGCGGTTCATAACAGGTATCATTGGTTTCGGTCTGTTACAGGTTAGTGGCCTCAGTCGTGTGCCCTCGCCTCCTGCCATGATGATTGCTTTCATGCTATACCGTTCCTTCAAAATCTCTATTTTCATATAACCATATATTTGAGCATCAGGTCAAGTTAAATATACAACAGGTGTTTTATTTACAAAATAATTTTTAGTCACCTATATATAAAAATTGTATATTATGCAAAGTAAAATAATTGAAAAATAAATATGCTGTTAGATAGTTGGATTAATTTTGTCATCATCATTTATTTTACTATAGCAATTATAGGAGTTAATTATGAGCAATCCAATCAAAGAATCAACGTTAGAACGCTGGATTCAGAATCAAATGAAGGTCTGGGAATCTGAAAAAAAAATAATTGAAAAAGAGGAAAAACCACGTCCTTTTATTACTATCTCTCGTCAGTATGGATGTTTTGCTAATGATATTGCCGAAGAAATAGCAAAAGCTCTGAATACCACAACTACTAATAACAAATGGTCAGTTTATGATAAAAATCTCATTAATAAAATTGAACAACAGTATAATATATCTGAAAAAATAGTTGAAACTATTGATACCCGAAGACGTGAAGAGATGTCCGAATTATGGCGTACCATGCTTGCAGACTTGCCACCACAGGCAGCAGTATTTCAGAAATTAGCCAACACAATACGTACCATAGCAATACACGGAAATGCTATTTTAATAGGGCGTGGTTCTGTAATAATTACAAAAGGTCTACGATATGGCTTGCATCTACGCTTTGTTGCTCCCTTACAATACCGCATACAAAAGGTTATGGAATACCAAAAAATAAAAGATAGGCTTGCTGCTGAAAAACTAATAGAAGAAAAAGATAGACAGCGACATGAGTTTATGACACAATACATAAAATTTAATGCCTATGACCCGGCATCGTATGATATTACCATCAATGTTGCTCAGTTTACAAAAGAGCAGGTAGCCCAGATTGGTATAGCAGGATTAAAAGTGCGAAAGCTTATATAGCAAAAGGGGTTGCCCTGTGGACAACTCCTTTTTATTGGTATTTTTAACAACTGTTATCTTATCTGAATTAGCAAACTACTTTCTTTTCCCTTTCAATTCAAATACTTCACGTAAGATAGGGGTACCATTGTTATCAAAAACCAGAATGGTAACATAATTAAAAAAGATAAAATCCTTCTTATAGGGCGATAAATGGGTTGATCTAACAAGTACTATATTATTTACCGGTAGATGATAGAGCTTCCCTGTTGATGGATCAATCCCGGATTTTGTATTCTTTGGATATGCTTTAAGCTTATTACCCCCTTTCCCGTCAGGATACTGGTAATTTGCTATATCATCGGGAAAAGGAACAAAATTTCTAACTCTTTCTTTTTCAGGTATGGGCATCTCAAAACTTGATTTTGTTTTTTCCTCTTTTTCATAGGTAGCAATAACATTGACATACACATCCATAGGATCATCAGTTAAGTTTTCCAGTATTGCTTCAACCTCCAGCACCTCGCCCTTACCGGTGAGATCAACCTTTTTATTAAAATAAATATCTTTTATCCGCACCTTATTGCTATATAAGGATTGTACTGGAATATCAACACTCTGAGTGTTCTGAGCAAGCAATGTGGAAGCCACCAGTACAAAGCATAGACACATAATTTTTTTTGTCATATAAGCCACCTGCTATCATATTAATAACCATCACAACCCATAGGGGGTAGATAGTTTTACTATAATTATCCTTACCCATTTATCGGGCATTTTTTTAATAAAATTGAGCAGAATACCATACCCTATTTATTGATGAGCTCCAGCAACTGTTGATGAATCAGCCCGTTAGTAGCACATATTTCAGGAAATTCCGGATCAAATGTGTTGCCATTATACTGTGTCACCATGCCGCCAGCTTCCTTAACCAGTAAAGCGCCAGCAGTCATATCCCATGGATATAACAGTGGTTCCCAGTAGCCGTCAAATCTTCCACATGCAACATACGACAGATCAATTGCAGCCGAGCCCATACGACGAATACCCTGAACGTTTGGCAATACATTATTAAATTGCTTTGCATTATTGCATGAAGGATCGTCCTTTTTATAGGGAAAGCCGGTAGCAATGATCGATATCCCTATATCGTTTATCTGCGATACAAAGATACGTTTTTCATTTACATACGCTCCGCCGTCTTTCCACGCATAAAAGCATTCATCCCTGAGCGGTTCATACACAACGCCGGCAACCGCCGCTTCCAGCGCTTTTGAATACAGTGCAATGGTAACACAAAACCATGGGATTTTATGAGCAAAATTATTTGTTGCATCCAGAGGATCAACATACCATATATACTCACCATCAGCCCGTTCCCTGCTTCCTTCTTCAGCAGCTATATCAAACTCTGGAAACTGTTTTTTAAGCTCATGTACAATAAATTTTTCGGACCTGTAGTCAATATCCGTAACCAGATTTGTTCTGCTTTTATAATCTATGGTTATATGCTCACGGTAATATCCTTCAACAATAATTGCCCCTGCCTGTTTGCATATATCAATGGCACATCGTGTAATGGTGTGATAGTCCATGGTACATTTCTACTCCCCGCATACTATAATCAGATGTCCACAATAATCATATACTCATATACCAGCTATTGTATCTATAAGCAGCAATGTTTGTTGATAGCCTTTTTACTGTTCAGTGTCAAATAATTTTTTATTTGCTACACCATATACAGTAACTATCGCCACAATCATTATTTACGTGAGAGCCCACGACATTATAGTATTGACAATAACCCTCACAATGCAAGTAAAAATTACCGTCAAGTTTTTGCAAAAAAAACCAATAATATCTATAGAGAGGCAACCCGGCAGGTTGTAACTTTACTATTGTCCAGGGGGAATCCATGAAAAAAACGATTATGGTGATTGGCGGAGGTTTATTACAGGTACCCGTTATCCAGACAGCTCAAAAAATGGGATTGCGGGTGATAGTTACTGATTATAATCCCAATGCCCTGGGTATGAAATATGCCGATATTCCTATTGTTATGAGCACCCGTGATATTGAAGGTTCTGTACGTGTTGCAAAAAAACAAAATGAGATAACCCCCATATCCGGTGTCCTTACTGTTGGCACCGATGCCTCCGTTACCGTTGCAGCAGTAGCAAATGCTCTTAACCTACCCGGCATAAAATTTGAAGATGCCATAGCAGCCACCAATAAGATAAAGATGCGTACCCGTTTCTTTGAGCATGGCGTTCCATCACCTCATTTTTTCCCGGTATGGTCGCTTTCTGATGCAAAAAAAGCAAGTAAGGTACTGGGTTTCCCGGTTGTTATAAAGCCATCGGATAATATGGGTGCACGCGGCGTTGTGCGCATTGATAACAAAAATCAGGTTGCCGATGCTTTTGCCTTTGCAAAAAGCGCTTCGCCAAGCGGTGAACTAATCATTGAGGAATTTATGAAAGGTCATGAGCTTTCCATAGATGCCGTTGTGTATAATGGCGAGGTTACCATTACCGGCATTGCTGACCGCATCATAGAATATCCGCCCCACTTTGTTGAAACAGGACATACCATGCCTTCACAGCTACCAAAAGAACTACAGGATAGCGCCTGCGAGATAATGAAAGCTGGTATAAAAGCGCTGGGTATTACAATGGGCTGTGCAAAAGGCGATATCAAGTTGACCGATGAAGGACCAAAGATTGGCGAACTGGCCGCCCGCCTTTCAGGAGGATTTATGTCTGCATACACCTATCCACTCTCTACCGGCGTTAACCTGATGCGTGCCGCCATAGAGGTTGCACTGGGACAGGAGCCCGGAAACCTTGAACCGCTGTATAACCGCGTGGCAATTGAGCGGGCAATTATAACAAAACCAGGGATTGTAAAAAAAATCTGCGGATTAGAAGAAGCGCTAAAGATTCCAGGTATTGCTGAGATTATCATCAATGTGAAGCCCGGCGATAAAGTACGAAAGCCAACATCCAATGTTGAAAAAGCAGGTCACATCATAGCCGTAGCCGATTCGCTGCAAGAAGCAGAGGATGCTGTGCGCAGATGCAAAGAATGTATCAATATTGAAATATGCGATGAATCCGAACTTTCCATGGATACCATCAACATGTCTGCACGAGAACGCCTTAGAAAGGTATGCTATGTATGCAAACAGTGTAATGGAAAGGATTGTGCCAGTGGCGTACCCGGTATGGGCGGTATTGGTAACGGCTCATCGTTTAAACGCAACAGCGAAGCACTGCTCAATTACAAGATAAATACTCGTGTTATCCATGATGTCACCAATCCTGATACCTCAACATCGCTCTTTGGAGTACATCTGTCATTCCCTGTAATGGCAGCACCTATTACTGGTGCGGTTACAAACCTTGGTGGTGCTATCGAAGAACTTGATTATAACCTTGCCGTTATAAAAGGATGTATGGATGCTGGCAGTATTGCCTTTTTAGGGGATGGCGCAGATCCCGAAAAGTATAAAATTATTATTGAAGCTCTTGCTCACCACAACGGTATGGGTATCCCAATCTTTAAACCGCGCGCCAACAATGAGGATATAGTAAAGCGCATAAAGGCAGCCGAAGAGGTAGGTGCCGTTGCTGTTGGGATGGATATTGATGCCATTGTCTTTAAAACCATGGAATTGAAGCATCAGTCGGTTAAACCAAAAAGTTTAAAAGAGCTTACCGAAATTATATCATCAACACATCTTCCCTTTATACTGAAGGGTATTATGAATGTCAGGGATGCTGCACTTGCTGTTGAATCAGGTGCTCATGCCATCGTTGTTTCCAATCATGGCGGCAGGGTACTGGATGAAATGGTAGGCACCATGGATGTTCTGGAGGATATTGTCCATGAAGTTAAGGGATACATCCATATTGTTATTGACGGTGGTTTTAGAACAGGTGCTGATATTGTAAAAGCGCTGGCACTGGGTGCTGAATACGTGCTTATAGGACGTCCTGTTGCTATAGCAGCAGTAGGCATGGGCTCTGAAGCAGTATCTTATTATCTCAAAAC
>JAKPOE010000268.1 GCA_029548025.1 Spirochaetota bacterium | reverse complement strand
CCTTTGCCTCTACGGCACCCAGGTGTTCTGACAGCCTGTACGATATATGCATCTCTCATAAAAATTTTCCTCCTGTTTGCATAGATTTTCTATGACTAAATAAATAATGGTTTGCCAGTTTGTAAGATATGCTCAGCCATCTTCTGGGTATTTTCTGTCTGCCACAATTCAACAAAGGCTTCTCGCTCTAACTTCAACCAGTGTGCTTCATCAATTTCCATGCCACTTGGCACATCACCACCTGACATTACCCATGCAATCTTCTTTGCTATAAATTCCATGTGAGGAGTAATGTACATGCCTATTCGCATATTGAGCATTTCTGCATCTACCATACCCTGAGCTTCACGGCCAAGAACCGCAAATTTTTCCTTCTTTGGTGGAGCGTATCCTTCATCAACCATTCTTAGCACTTCTTTCTTGGCTTCGCCAATTAAAAGATCTCTATTGAATACGATTCGGTCTTTAGCACCAAGGAATCCTTTCTTCTGAGCTTCAAAAGCTGACATGGTAACCTGAGCCTGAGCTACTGCCATAAAGCATGGCAGGAAAAGACCTGCTAAATCGGTAATCTTTGCAGCTTTTGGAACAGACTTAAGATATTTTCTCCATAAGTTCATCATTCCAAGACCACCAGGAAGCAGACCTGCACCAATTTCAACCAGACCCATATAAAGCTCAGCATGTGCTACTATCCTGTCAGCATTAAGACATACCTCGCAACCGCCACCTAACGTCATGCCATAAGGAGCTGCAACAACGGGTATTGGTGCATATTTTGCTGCTAACTGTGAAGTATGAACATTAGCAATAAATTTATCAATTTCTGACCATTTTTTTGCTTTTGCAAGGCTTCCCATATAAGCAAGGTCACCACCAGCTGAGAATGCACCCGGCATGCCGCCAGCCTGGTTGCCTATAACAGCACCAACACCATTCTCTTTTACATAATCAATATTAGCAAGCATGAAATCTACGATTTCACCGTTAATAGCGTTCATCTTGCTATGGAATTCAAAGCAGAATACACCATCACCCAGATCAATAAGTGATATTGAATTAGTCTTCTTAACCTCTTTGCCGGCGCCTTTTAAGTTAAAAATAGATATTGCAGCTTCACTCTTCTTAACTTCTTTGTAACCGCCATTTACTAGATCATAGTAATACTCTTTGCCGTTTTCTACTTTATAGAAAGAAGTAGCGCCTGATGCCAGCATCTTCTTGACATTTTCAGGAACCTTCATCCCTTCTTTTTCCATTCGTTCAACAGACTCTTTTACGCCAATAGCATCCCATGCCTGGAATGGCCCTAACTCTAAGTTATAACCCCATGTCATTGCATTGTCAATTTCAACTATTGAATCTGCTATTTCAGGGATACGGTTTGCTGCATAGATAGCATCATACGCAGTAAGCTTCCATGCAAATTGAGCTGCTTTGTCTTTTCCCCATACAATTGCTTTAATCTTTTCAGCAGCAGTTGGCAGCTTCTTGGCAGCACTGACTGATTCAAATTCAGGCTTCTGTGCTTCCCGGTATTCCATCTTGACAGGATCAAGTACCAATGAAAGCCTTTTACCATCAGGTGTTTTTTCTTTCTTATAAAAACCCTGTTTGGTTTTATCGCCCAACCATTTGTTTTCGACCATTTTATTAAACCATGGAGTAACCTTGTATACTTCACGGCGTTCATCTTTTTCCAGAAGCTGGTATGAATTTTCTGCAAGATGATGAATTGTGTCGAGACCAACCATATCAGAAAGTTTAAATATTGCTGTCTTTGGACGACCCATTGCAGGTCCCATGATAGCATCAGCTTCATCAATGGTAATGTTTTCTGATTCTAACAGCTTCATAGCGGTCATGATTTCATGGACGCCAATTCGGTTACCAATAAAGTTTGGTGTATCCTTTGCCCAAACAATACCTTTACCAAGACGTTTTTCACCAAAATCAGCAATAAATTCAAGAACCTCTTTTTTGGTTTTTTCGCCAGGGATAAGCTCTAACAGATGCATGTAACGCACCGGGTTAAAGAAGTGTGTGCCCATGAAATGTTCTTTAAATGCATCGCTACAATTTTTTGACATCTCTTTGAGCGGTAAGCCGGAAGTATTAGATGTTACTATTGCAGTTGGCTTGCGAATCTTGTCAAGTTTTTGAAATAAATCCTGTTTAATCTTAAGATTTTCAACAACAACCTCAATGATTAAATCGCATTCTTTTAATTTGTCAAAATCATCTTCAAGATTACATAGACTGATTCGCGATGCATTGCTCTTATCCATAAATGCTGCTGGTTTAGCCTTCATCAAGCCATCAAAACCAGCCTGGACAATGCGATACCGTGCCTTTGGATCCTTCTTCTCCTCATCTGTTAAATTAAATGGTACTATGTCGAAGAGGAGAGTGTTTACGCCTGTGTCAGCCAACAAAGCCGCGATACCACCACCCATGATACCGGAGCCTATAACGGCTGCCTTTTCGATTCTTCTAACCATAAGAACCTCCTACTAAGATGTAATAATTAAATGAAAATTTGCATACTCCTGCGTAAATACAAACATGTACCAATGATGGAATAATAAAATAAATTGTCAATATTTTATTATTGAAAAACACTAATAATTTAATATTTTATAGTATATGAAATTTATGTTATAAAAATAATTATAAACATAAGTCATATTATGATAATATAATATTTACCATATTTTGTTTACTATTAAATAAAGAAAATATTTCCAGTACAGCTTTAAAAAATTGTATCAAATGTCCATAGCAAAGTATGTTCATAATTTGATAAAATTATCATAATAAACCATATCAAAATAAAAGTTTCAGCTTTATACTGATAAAGATTACATCATAGGGAAATCTAAAAAAAATTTAAATTAGTTACAAGATGTCAGCGATAGTGTCATGTCTTCAATAATGGTAAATGGTATATTTCCGGAATTTTACTATCCTTTGTACCATACGGTTATAATGCTGCATTAAAAATATATTTTTTTAAGTTGACAGTAAAATTATGTGTTATTATTGATGATACAAATTATTCCAATGTACTATGGTTAGTCTGGCGCCGTACCCAAGTGGCTAAGGGAGAGGTCTGCAAAACCTTTATGCAGCGGTTCGAATCCGCTCGGCGCCTCATTGCCCAAGTGGTGGAACAGGTAGACACAAGGGACTTAAAATCCCTTGGACTTACAAGTCCGTGCCGGTTCAAGTCCGGCCTTGGGCAATTATTGTTACAATAGTCAGACACAGTAAGACACCATTTCTTCAACTTTTCCAATTTTCCAAATTTTATCAATAACTGTAATTATCGTAAAACTTTTGTATGGTATAAGGCTTGTTTGATAAAAAATTATAATTTTTGTTGATAAAAAACGTATAGTATAATCATCTTTCAATAATGTGTTGTAATCAATGAACATTAATATTTACTGATGCAGGTGCTATGGCATGAAGCAGCGTTTTAAAAAGCATTTTGAACGTAAGCCAATAGAAGAACTTATGGAAGAGGCCGGTCATGAACATGAGTATTCACTGAAGCGAGTACTCAGTCCATTTCATTTAATTATGCTTGGTGTAGGTGTAATAGTTGGTGCCGGTATATTTGTACTTACCGGTCATGTTGCTGCTGCATACTCGGGACCGGCAATCGTACTTTCATTTGTCATTGCTGCAATAGCATGCGGTTTTGCAGGGCTCTGTTATGCTGAATTTGCATCCATGATATCAGTTTCAGGAAGTGCATATACCTATGCATATGCCACGTTGGGGAAGCTCTTTGCATGGATCATTGGCTGGGATCTTATTCTTGAATATCTTTTTGGAGCTTCGTCGGTAGCTGTTGGGTGGTCAGGGTACGTGTGTAGCTTCTTGAAAGATTTTGGTATTGTTATTCCTGCTTCTTTTGCCAGTGCTCCATTTGGATATGATATTCATACGGGATGGTACCTAACAGGTGCAATAGTAAATGTGCCTGCTGTTCTGATAATCGTTATCATGACCATTTTGTTGATACTGGGAATAAAGGAATCTGCTACCTTTAATAATATCATCGTAGTTATTAAGGTTAGTGTCATAGTGCTTTTCATCGGATTTGGTATATTTTTTATAAATTTTGAAAATATGGTTCCCTTTATACCGCCAAACACCGGACATTTTGGCGAATATGGATTTAGCGGTATATTACGAGGAGCAGGGGTAATATTTTTTGCATACATTGGGTTTGATGTTGTATCAACGGCAGCACAGGAGGTTAAAAATCCCAAACGCGATATGCCCATTGGCATACTTGGTTCATTGGCGATAGTTACTGTTTTATACATCCTGGTTGCCTTTGTTATTACCGGGCTGGTAAGCTATACAAAATTAAACGTTCCAGATCCTATAGCTGTTGCTATTGATGCTGCTGGCGAGCATCTATTCTGGTTGCGGCCTATTATAAAAATTGGAGCGATAACTGGTTTGAGTTCTGTTGTGTTGCTGTTGCTCTATGGACAGTCAAGAATATTTTTTACTATGGCACGGGATGGGATGCTGCCATCTGTTTTTGCCAGAGTTCACCAAAAGTACAGGACACCGTATATAACAACCATTGTAGTAGGTGTTGCCGCTGTCATTTTTTCTGGATTGTTCCCCATAGGCATCCTTGGTGAAATGGTATCAATTGGAACATTACTTGCATTTGTTATTGTGTGTATTGGAGTGCTGGTATTGCGGTATACTCGTCCTAAACTCCACAGGCCCTTTAAAACGCCTTTTGTTCCGTTTGTTCCCATCATGGGAGCGCTGGTATCATTTATACAGATGGTAGCATTGCCAAAAGATACATGGTTGAGATTGCTCATCTGGATGTTTGTAGGATTCATTATATATGCTATCTACGGCGAGAGCCATGCCCATAAAAAGCCTACTGAAGATAAAGAAGCATTATTAATAAAATGATTATTGATAAGATAGTGTAACATTCCTATTAAATATTCTTATTCAACCCAATAAAAGTAAAAACCAACATTGAGGATTTTTTGCGTCAAAGCGCAATCAAAGCAAAAGAATTATCACTCAATGAGGAAGTTATCAGGATAGAAAAATTAAAAGTGTTGGAAGAAATAGAAAAAGCTATCTTTGAGGCAGTGGCAACACAGTTTACAGCAATAAGCACTCGTTTTTAAGAGATTGATAAACGTTTTACTACTCAACAGTGGATTATAGATTGAGTAAAGAATTATTTTTTATTGATAAATATGAGTTATATTAGATATGTATGATATAATTAGTCATAACTAATTATATTAATTCTATATCAGGATTCTTTAATGGTAAAACGGTTATTGTTGCTTGTCACAGGTTTTTTATTTGTTCATAGTGTACTTTATGCATACAGGCCATTTGCTACGGAGGATGCAGGTGTTGCACCGCTGGGTGAAAATAAGCTGGAATTGGGGTCTGAAGTATCTGGTTTTTCACGGGATACGCTTAATAATGCAAATCTTTCGTTTTTAATGGGCATTGGGCTTGGGAAGGCTGAGATATTGTTTGAAACTCCTTATTGCATAACAAACGAAGAAGGTGAAGAAAATGAAGGATTAGAGGATTTTGTTTTAGCGGCAAAAGTAAAGGTTGCAGGCAGCAACCAGGATACAGGGTTTACACTGAAAACGGAATATGCGCATGAATCGGGAATGTATGGGTTAAGCGGTGTGGTGTCGCAATCGTTTAGCTGGTTTACTTTGCATTCACAATGTGGATTGATTAGTGACTTTGATGATGATGGTGCAATTTTTGGATTGGGGATTGATTTTCCCATAACCGACAACTTTAGTTTGATAATTGATTCTTTTGTAGAGCACATTGCTGATGATACGCGTTATCAGATCCTTTGCGGAGGTATTGTAGCTATACAGGATACCATTGTGCTTGATGCAGCATTAGGTTATTCATGGATAGATAGGTGGAGCAATGAAAGAGAGGAGATTGCAATCATTGGCTGCTCTATAGTGTTGTAAATGATTTTTGTTAAAATATTTGTATTAACTAATAATAGTATATACTAATATTTTTACATTCATTATTTTTGTTTCCACTCGCATGGATACATGCTGAAGAATGGTTAAATATTAAAAGTATGGAACTCATTATGTATACGTTTGCAAATAATACTATTGATAAGATTCTATCAAATTAAAGCTGGGAGTATACATGAATTATAACGACACAATCTCATCAATGTCAATAGGTGAGAGAGCAATAATAGCGGGCTTTCAAAACAAAGATAGAAAATACAGGGAACAACTACTCTCCATGGGACTTGTAAAAGATACAGAATTTATAAGCGTTCTGAATGTTCCTTAACAGGTAACTGTTTGTTATACAATACTGCTACGGCTACGATGTTCTATGTATGGTGGATTAACATTATCTATTATTCCTTGCGTGATAAAATAATTGAAGCAATACAAAAGGGAACTATCATCAGATCAAGAAGTACATGGAAAACACTGAAGGGATTTGCATGAACAAAAAAGAATCGCATCACTCCTGGTGTCCCACCAATGAAAGGAACTATCGCCCCAGGTATAATTGCCCATGTCTTTTTCATCAAGATTATAATAAACACACCAGGTAAAAGATATACTACGCCAAATAATGATGCAGCAATGACATGACCATGATGCTGGTACACGGTAAGCTGGGTAATGTGTGTGCATCCTGATATAATAAGGAGTATGCCTGCTGTTAAGGATAGTCGTTGTTGCAGTTCCATAGCGCACCTCAAAATATTTTGATGGTATTGATATAATTATATACTACGTGTTCAAAACAACAATTGCAAGAATAAATGGCTGCACATTTTTTTATAAAAATATCTTGCCATGCATATACTTTTGAGGATGTGATTATGAGTTGAAAATAAAACCGGATAGTATGCTGCATTTGATATTAAAAAATTGGAACTTTATTATGACAACCATGGTCTAAGGTTGATTGTAGTAATGGCAGACAGTATATGTGGCAGGTCATCATGGTTACAGGTGTATAATTTAATTATCAGGATTTTATTAATGAAATTAATGAATAGAAAGATGGTTATTACAGCAGTGGTTTCATGTATGGTGATTGCAGTAAGTACTTTTACCATTTACAACAATAATAGAAAAACCGTTAAACCAAGGGTAACCTCAGTTGTTGATGCGGTATATGCGTTAGGGATTGTTACCCCCTATAAAGAATATAGCCTGCGTGTTGGCATGAGTACCAGGATTGAAAAGCTCTATATATGGGAAGGTGATAGGGTACAGGCAGGAAGCCCTTTAGTGCAACTTGATGGAGGCATACTATTGCGTGCTCCTTTTTCCGGGGTTGTGGCTACCTTAAACCGCAAGGAAAGTGAGATAGTTAGTGCTCAGGAATCCATCATGACAATAGTTGATCCTGCAACAATGTATATCAGGCTTTCACTTGACCAGGAATCGATCATTAATGTTAGAAAAAAACAGGTTGCTGAGATTAGCTTTGAAAACCTGCGCAATAAAAATATACGTGGCGTGGTAAGCAGGATATATCCATCAGAAGGGGAGTTTGTTGTTGCTATTGATGTTGATTCATTTCCTGAGGGCGTATTGCCTTACATGACGTGCGATGTGGCAATTAAGGTTAGTGAAAAAAACAATGCGCTATTACTGCCAAAGAATGCTGTCCACAATGGTGCTGTAACAGTAATTCGTAACGGCAGAAAACAATTGGTGAACGTCAGCACACGTGCACACGACAGTGGATGGGTGGAGATTGTTCAGGGCAATATAACCCCTGATGATACTGTGGTTGTTATGCGATGAGCTATTGCCTAAAAAAGGAATGCGGAAATGTTTGAGTTAGCAATGAAATATATTATCTCGCGTAAGGTTCAATCGTTGCTTATGCTAATTGGTGTTACACTGGGATGTGGCGGCTATATTATCTTTACCTCGGTTCAACTTGGTTTCCAGACATTTATGAAGGAGCGCCTTATAGAAAATAACGGGCATATTACCATTGAAAGCAGGGAAGAAGATATTACCCGTGAGTCAATGGAAGGTGTTTTTTTTAAAGGGAGCACTGTTTACTGGATAAGCGGTCCAAGCGGCAGGCGCTCCAATGAGTATTTGCAAAGCGCATGGCACTGGCAAAAACGCCTGGCAGATATTCCATTTGTTGTAGCAAGTACAAGACGTGTTGAGGCACAGGTTACCTGCGCACGGGGAGCTTTTTACCGTTCGGTTACACTGCGTGGTATTGATCCCTTTTCTGAACCAAAGGTAACCAATATTGCTGAAGATATTGTTGTGGGCAACATGAATATGCTCAACAGTGGAAACAACCTTGTCATTGTTGGAGTTGAACTCTTGAAGTTTTTGGGAGGTAAGCTCAATGATACCATTACTGTTGTGAATTCTAATGGCAATGTGTACCCGGTTAAGGTTGTTGGTATCTATTCATCAGGTGACAGAAGAAATGACAGAACGTTGATACTGGCTTCCATTACGACTGTACAAAATATTCTGGAAAGCCCTGGCAGGATAACCAAGATTGTAGTAAAGACGGTAAATGCGGATATGGCATCAACATTTGCTCATGAATTATCGCAGGGGACGTATGATAAGGTTGAAAGCTGGGACGAGGCCAATATCAATTTTTTGAGCATGACACGACAGCAATCGTTTATACGGAATATTACCATATTTACCTTTATACTGGTGGTTTCATTTGGTATATACAATGTTCTCAATATGCTTGTACATCAAAAACAGCGTGAGATAGCAATACTGCGTTCTATTGGGTATACCCGTAATGATACGATAGTGCTATTTTTATTGCAGGGAGCAATTTTGAGTGTTGCTGGCGGGATTATAGGGATTTTGATTGGCTATGGTGCATGCAGCTATATTGAAACAATTAAAATGCCAGGCAGACCAATGCATGTTGCATGGGATATCTCTATTTATATGTGGGGATTTATGCTTGTTGTTATATCAGCGCTTTTTGCAAGCTTTTTACCTGCAAAAACTGCTGGTTCACTTTCACCAATTGAGATTATACGGAGAACGGAATAATGGTGGCGATAGAAGCCAGGAATGTAGTCAAGGCATTTGGTGATTTTACTGCCTTAAATTCAATCTCGCTCACTATCGCCAGAGGTGAGTTTGTTGCTATAACCGGTAAATCCGGTTCGGGAAAGTCCACCCTGTTTTATTCGCTCAGCGGGCTTGATAGCATTAATAATGGTACGGTGATGATGCTGGGATATGCCATTCACTCGCTACCGGAAGATGAGGTGCACAGGATTAGAAACACAAAGATGGGTTTTGTATTTCAGTTCCACTATCTTATTTCAGAATTAACCGCTCTTGAAAATATTTTGATGCCTGCAAAAAAAATTAAAATGCATAAAGAAAAGATGCAGTATGCCCAGTACCTGCTGGATTACTTTGATATTAAACACTGCAAGGATAAGCTTCCTTCGCAGATGTCAGGTGGTGAGCGACAACGGGTTGCTGTTGCCCGTGCATTGATTATGAATCCTGATATTATCTTTGCAGATGAGCCAACAGGAAACCTGGATTCTATAAACAGTGAAGCAGTCATGCGTATTTTTAAAGAGGTGAACAAACAAAATGGAACAACGGTGATACTGATTACTCATGATGATGAGTATGCACATATGGCTGGCCGACAGATACATTTAAAAGATGGACAGATAGAGTATGATATTTACAATAAATAATATCATGATATCATTGCATTTTTAAAGAGTTACCAATAGTTGCGTTGTTCCATGAAAATAGTGGCAATGGCATGCTGAAACAAAACCTATAGTCATTCTGCGGCTTGATTCAGGATCTATGAGAATTATTTAGATTCCGTGTCAGGCCATGAATGACATTGATGGGATAATGCTATTTTTTAAAGGAGTATTGCTAAGGATGAAAAATAAAAATATAACAGCATATATCGTATTGTTTATGGTTGTAAGTGTGCATGGTTTTGCTCAAAACAATGACGCAATCCTTTCGTATGATGACTATGTATCAATCATGATTAAACAGTTGCCCCAGATTAAAAATAACATCATTCAGGTTAAAAAAGCACAGGTAAATGTTGAAAAAGCTAAAAGTGTTGATGATACAACACTGGTTGCTCAAGGACAATATACCCATCAAAAACAGTATACAACCGGTAAAAACCTTTTTGAACCGGATTATAGTGAAACATACTATGGTTACGCCGGAATTGAACGTATCATTGCACCAACAGGAACACGATTATCAGCAGGGTTTGAATATGATGCTTCGTCAGTAAAAGGTAGCCGTACTATCCCGGCACAGGCTATGTCAATTGATGAATATCAGCCATCCATCAAGGCAACTATCACACAACCGTTGTTAAAAAATGCATTTGGTATTGCTGATAGATATGGAAAAAACAATGCTGAATATACCCTGCAAATACAAAAATTGCAGCAGCTTGAGGATGATAACTCGGTCATGAACTACTATAAGAAGCTGTATTTTACATGGATTTTTTATAAACAGGCAATCGATATTTTAGCGGAAAGCATGGCAAACGCTAAGAATCTTGTTGTGACTGTTGAGCGTAAGGCTAAAGCAGGGCTGGCTGAAAATGATGATCTTCAGCGGGCATACTCTTCATTATACAGCTATCAGGCAGACTATCAGCAATATCAGATTACCTATAGAGCTCTTTTAGATGAGCTATGGCTTTATATCAATAAGGAGGCAACACCTGATAGTGCATATCTTCAAAAATATTTTGATGAGATAGTTACTATGGATATACAGGAAATCCCTTTTGAAAAAACACGTGCCTATGCCATTGTTGCTAAAAGTATTGATAGCATGCACTATACCATAGATGTTGCCAATAATGACACGCTGCCACAGATGGATTTAGTTCTTTCAGCTTCACGAAAAAATTATAGCCAGAACCAGAGTGATGCGTTAAGCAAACTTCCTGATACGGATTACTCAATAGGGTTACAGTTTAGCTACCCGTTGGGCAATCATACGTCCCAATCACAGTTACAGGAATATGAGCTATCCCTTAAAGAATTAGAACACAACCTGAATATATCAAAGAATGATTACTATAAAAATATCCGTACCATCTTACAATCGCTGAAAGGATATAAAGATTTAATAGAAATAAACACAAAAAATTTATATGCATTGGTATCCCAGCGGCAGACTGAAAGAAAAAAGTATGAGCAAGCAAGGCTGGATCTTAAATATTTAATTGAAACTGAAAATTCAATTTTTTCTCAGCAGCTAAAATTATTACAGTTGAAGGTTAGTTTTATTGATTATTTTATTGATTATAATGATTTAATCCAGTAATAGTATATGTCTGATTGTATTTAAATAGTTAAACATGTCATTGTTACCGATATTATATGACATTCTAATGTTTCAGGAGATTGTTATGTATCAGATTATTTCTTCATCGTTTCAAAGCAATGATTGTTTATTAGATGCCCGCCTTTACCTGCCAGAGAGCAATCAAAAACTGCCCATCATCATAATGGCGCATGGATTTGGAGCGAGGATGGATTTTGGACTGCATCCGTTTGCGGATGTCTTTGCAAATATGGGTTTTGCTGTGCTTATGTTTGACTACAGAGGCTTTGGCAAAAGTAAGGGGAGCCAACAACAATTAGTGTATCATAAGTATCATATTGAGGATTATCATAGTGCCATACACTATGTAAAAACCATGCCAAATATTGATAGTGCAAAGATAGTATTGTGGGGAACATCTTATAGCGGTGGCCATGTTTTAACGGTAGCATCGCAGGATACTACCATTGCTGGAGTTATAGCGCAAGTTCCATTTGTGGATGGTATCGCAACAGCATTTCATCTGCCTATAAAAAATATAATAATTGGTATGTATTCAGGGATTCGGGATATGTTAACACAAATTGTTAGCAGCAAGCCCTATACTATACCTGTTGTATCGCTGCCAGATTCTTTTGCGGCTATGAATACTGCTGATAGCTATCAGGGTTATATGAATTTAGTGCCAGCAGAGGTAACTGATGAAAATTGGTGCCCTGCACGTGTATGTTTAACCCTGCCATTGTATAGGCCAACAACAGATGTAAAAAATATTATGTGCCCGGTTTGTATCATTGCTGCAGAATATGATTCGCTGATTCCTCTATCTGCTGTTAAAAAAGCTGCAGGCAACATTAAAAACATTGATTTTCATATATTGCCGTGTGGTCATTTTGAACCGTATAAAGGGACAATGTTTGAAAAAAGTATAGCTATACAGAAGAGGTTTTTAAAGCGTTTATTATAAGGCTCTGACCCCTTTTTTAATAGTTACTTTCGCCAGGTAAAATACAATGACGTACCACACGCCATATATGATATCCCAGTCTGTCAATAAAACGAATCGCTTCGATAAACTCAAGAGCAGTATGTGAATCAAGTGATCCCATGGCAGTTTTCTTTAATACTTCTATTCTTTCTAATTTACGAATGTTAGCTAAATATTGCGATAGTTCCTGTATTTTTTC
>JAKPOE010000251.1 GCA_029548025.1 Spirochaetota bacterium | reverse complement strand
GGATATTCATTCTTTGATGGATTATCAACAACAGTAATCCCTTTAGTTGCTTGTAATAATTCTCTTACTTCTATGGGTGTTATCTTTTTCTGGGTTTCAATATTTACTGATTCTGAATGTCCATAAAATACCGGCACGCGTACTGTCGTTGCTGTTACCTGTATAGAACTATCGCGCATAATCTTTTTAGTTTCGTTTACCATCTTCATCTCTTCTTTTGTATATCCATTATCCAGAAAGACATCGATATGCGGCAGTACATTAAACGCTATTTGATGAGGGTATACTTTACGCTGGGAAATGGGAATGCCATTCATGATATCCTTTGTTTGAATCTCTAATTCTTCAATTGCTTTTAACCCAGTTCCTGAAACTGCCTGATAAGTGCTGACAACAATGCGTTTAATCTTTGCAACATCATGTATGGGTTTTAGCGCAACAACCATCTGTATGGTTGAGCAGTTGGGATTTGCTATTATTCCGTTGTGCCAGTCAACATCATCAGGATTAACCTCCGGTACAACCAGCGGCACATCCTTTTCCATCCGCCATGCTGAACTGTTGTCAATAACAATACATCCTGAGTCAGCAGCCTTACGTGCAACCTCACGGCTTATGGAAGCTCCTGCTGAAAAAAGTGCTATATCAAACCCCTTGAATGCATCATCTGTTACTGCTTCAACAGTTACTTTTTTATCATCAAAATCTATTGTTTTACCAACAGTTGTTTTACCTAAAAAACGAATAGTATTGATTGGAAAATTGCGTTGCAGCAAAATTTTTCTAAATTCAATCCCTACGGCTCCTGTGGCGCCCAGAATAACAACATTATATTTCTTCATAGTGACCCCCCATCGAAATTAACGGTGTTTTGTATTGTTCATATATATCACTTTTTTTTGTCAATAATAACTTTTTTTAAAATAAAATTTTATCCCAATTGACATTTATTTTTTTGATGGTATTGTCGTCAAAAGTAACTATCGCCCATAAATTTTTTGTTTTACAGTATACAATACTATGATAGTTTAGTACAGCAAAACATTATAACGTCAATAGCAACGAGGTGTGTATGAAAAATGCTTTAATTGTTGGTGCTACAGGTTTTGGCGGATTAGGGCTTATTGAAATTTTACTACGTCATAACGGTTTCAAAATAAAACAACTTATTGCTCGCAAGGATACGGGTAAAAAAATTTCAGAGGTTTTCCCTCACATGGAAGGCTTTTGTGATATGTATGTTCAATCCACTGAAGAGATTGATTATAATGATATTGACATAGCCTTTTTTTCAACTCCTGATAAAGCCGGTATGCAACTTATTCAATCATTTTACCAGAGAAATATTCCCGTCATTGATTTTAGCGGTGATTTCAGGTTTAATACTATTAATGATTACAACATCTATGCAAAAAATAAAGGTATGAACACAGAACATGCTGCACCTGATATTTTACAACATGCTGTTTATGGATTGCCCGAAAAATACGCCGAAAAAATTAAAAAAGCAAAAATTGTTGGCAATCCGGGTTGCTTTGCAATTGCAATGATACTGGGTTTGCTTCCTGCAGTTGAAGAAGGTATTATTGATTCAGAAACAATCATTTGTGATGGTAAAACAGGTGTTTCAGGTGCCGGCAAAAATCCTGGTGAGGCTAATTTTTATCCACAACGATATGAGGATGTAAATACCTATCGTGAAGGGTATCATCAACATATTGTAGAAGTTGAAAACATAGTGAATGCTCATGCTAAAAAGAAACATACAATTTTTTTTGTTCCACAAATTGTACCCTTGAACCGGGGTATTTTAGTTACCATTTATGCTGATGCGATAGTTACCATGGATAATGAAAAGCTGTATGATGTATATGCCCGCTATTATAAAGGCAAACCATTTATTCATATCACACAGCGTTCCTGCCATACTACCGACGTGCGCGGAACCAACCTGTGCCTCATACGACCTGCTATCGATA
>JAKPOE010000235.1 GCA_029548025.1 Spirochaetota bacterium | reverse complement strand
AATGAAAATGATGAGCAAATGAGACCTGGAGGCATAAATATGAGATATATACGATTTTCAGCAATTATAGTTGTTATTGTTGGGATGGTGCTTGTGGGATTTTTCCCTGAAAAAGTACAATCCAGGATAGTAACCAATGTGCAACCCGATATTAGCGCAGAGCAATATAGTGCTCTGGTAGTAGAAGATTTTGAAACACAGGCTGATTGGCAATTGGAAACAATTCCGAAAAAGAATCCTGATCCTAAAAAAGACCCTGTGCCGGTGTTAGAGCTTAAATATGTTGATGGTGGCCCTGCAGATCTACTTACAGAAAAGTGGAGCCCAATTAATAAGGGATTAGAAAAGAAAAAATGTTTAGGTGTTCACTTTAAATTTAGATATCCTGGGTTTAACTCCGTTCATCTACTCCCTCCTCTAGAAGTACAATGGGATAGTCCAGGAAAAGCAGTATTGACCTATGATTCCCGTTCAGGTAAAGATATACAGGAAAGAGCTATCCAGTTACCCGGAAGGGCTAAAGCTATATCGATGTGGGTTCATGCCAGAGGAAATAATTATACCTTAGAGGTGTGGGTTAAGGATTATAAAGGCGATGTCCATGTTTTGAAAATGGGTTCGTTAAATTTTGTTGGGTGGCGGCCCATGAAAGCGTACATTCCGGAATATGTTCCTCAGGAAACAAATTCATACCCTCAAACCAGGGTAACAAAAATTGTACGGTTTGTGATTCGTGCAAATCCTGAAGCAGGTAACGAAGAGGTCTTTTTGTTTTTTGATCAATTAAAGGTTTTGACCGATACATTCGAAGTTAATTTTGATGGACAGAATCTCCATCAGCTTATGGAAAAAGGTGGCACACAGCAGCAACAAAAGTAGATAAATAAAATTTTACCTATGGATTTACAACAACCCCATCAATAATCATGGGGTTGTTGTTTTAGAAAAACAATACGGAAATGATAAAAGTTGTTGCTTTTTTACTGATAAAATAGTACATTATACTTAATTACCAGGTTAAGTAGCTTTTCCTTCCTTAAAATAATTTTGAAGTTAAACCTGTTTAAGTATAAGTATGCTTTGCAGGCTTTTGTAGTTTTTACAGGTGGTTAGAAAATTTTACATATATGGACGATTATAGTTATAGTGTAGTATGATAATAAATCATAAATAATGTATGATTCAAAAGAGGCAAATATGGAAAATGAGAAAATATTTGAGCGTGTAAGCTCAATGTTTAAAGAAGAAATGTGGGGGAGGCTGGATCCCAAAGATGTTGGAATATCCAGATTCAGAATACTTGACGACCTATTCAATTCAGTCGTTGATGCGGGTGTATTGGAAGAAGTAAGGAATATGTGCAAAGAACATATTGTTTCCCATCCCGATTCAATTGTTGCTTCATATCTTATTGGACTAACCGGATATCATCTTGATATTATTGATGATAAAATTGAGATGCGCAAATTAATTGAAATGTATCAAAAATATCATAAATGGGTCATTGCAGAGCTGCTGTCTGAAAAAGTCCTGGAATACGGTGAGAGTAGCTTTGCATTGAAAGCTCTTGCAACAAGCCTTGAACGGTTGGGAAGAAGTAAAGAAGCAATCCCTGTTTGGGAAAATTTACTAAAGATAGATAGATTTGATGCTGAGGTTGCAAAAAAACTTGCAGTTGCACTTATTGATGAGGATAAGCAAAAAAGCATCCAATATATGAAACTATCTATTGAGGGCCATATAAAAAATGGGCTTTATGATGAAATCAGCGACTTATGGAACAAATTGGTTCAGGTATCATGGGAAGATATGCCATTTTTTGAAAGAATTGAGCGGATGCTGATAGAAGCAAGGCAGTATGAGTTGACTTCTTCATTGTTAAAAGTATTACTTCATAAGTATAAGGATGAAGAACATCCTGATCAATCCATACAGATATTGAAAAAAATTCTGGAATATACACCAAATGACACTGCCGCCAGAAGAGAACTTGTTAAATTATATGAAAAGAAATATGGCAGCCATTCGCAGTTTCAGCTATTTTTGAAATTGTCAAAGCTGACTAATTTCAAATATCCTGTGAAGCATGCTATACAGGATTTTGAAAATAGTATCATTTTTGATAAAGGACATTATGTTCGGCATAGAAGCTGGGGTATTGGCAGAATAATTGATATTACACCCAACACTATTGTCATTGATTTTAAAGAAAAACAGGAGCACCAGATGTCTGTGCAGATGGCGTTACAGGCTCTAACGCCGCTTAGAAGTGATCATATTCAGGTGCTAAAGTGTGAAGATTATGAAGGATTAAAGAAACTTTTTGATGAAGACCTCTTAGAATTTTTTGAGATATTAATCAAGTCGTATAATGGAAGAATAACCGTTGCTGATATTAAGAAAGAGCTCATTCCTGATTTTGTTAGTGAAAAAACCTGGGCAAAATGGTGGAGCAGCAAAAGATCAGAAATACGAAAATCCCCATTATTTGGAATTTCACCAGAAAAAAAGGACATGTTTATCATGCGTGATAAACCTCTTACCTTTGCTGATGAGTTGCTTGATAATTTCCTGAAAACGGATTCATTTACTGATAAGCTGAATGTAGCTATAGAATTTGTTAACAATATTGAACCATCTGAAGGAGCAGCAGTTGCTCAATTCTTTGTGGATTATTTTTCAGGGGAACTGAAAGGTGATTCGGTAACAAGAAAAATTTTATCATACTTTATTTTAAGTGGTTTGAGCAAATTTATAGATGCAAAGAAATTGAAACTTGATCAGGCATATAAGATGGTAGTCTCAATTGTGAAGGAGTATCCAGATATACCCTCTATTTCCAAAAAGATAGACTCATATGATTATAAAAAGGATTTTATAAATCTCATAAAGGATGCACGCGAAGATTGGGCGGATATCTATGGACGGGTTTTGTTTGAAACTCCGGTGCGCATACATAAGTATATAGTAAATATATTAATCCGCTCGCATGAATATGGGATTATAAATAAATTTGTTGAACAGGCACTTATTAGTGCAAAAGAATTCCCTGAAATATTTTTATGGGTAGCCAAAAATTTGCTTACAAAATCATGGGATTATGATTGGTTAGATTATTCCCGTGAACAGCTTGTGTTAACATTGTTTAGATTAATGAATGAACTTAAGAAGATTGAGCTGAAGGGAAATAAACTAAAAAATGTAGCAATAGAACTTCTTTTTGGCGGTGATGCTGCTGTATTGAAGGATGTTGTAAATAGTTTTGATGTGCAGTTTTTAGGGAAGATATTTGACATCGCTGCAAGCATACCGTATTTTGAAGATTCGATGAGGGAAAAGTTTCTTGATATAATAAAATCGCGATTCCCTGAATTTAACCCACAGCAAAATGTTATTGAAGAAGAATGGAGAATTGATGCAGAGATACTCATTACAACTCCAGAAGGATTTGCCCGTAAACAAGAAGAATTGAATAGATTGATAAATATTGAATTAGCTACAATTTCAAAAGAACTTGCTAAAGTGGCGGATGCAACAGGCGATGTGAGGGAAAATGTTGAATACAATTCATTGTTAGAAAAACAATCAATTTTAAAACGAGATATTAACAGGCTTGAAAATGAGATTAAGAAAGCCCAGATTCTTGATATGAATTCAATTTCTCTTGATAAAGTAACTGTTGGTACTGTTGTGACCATATCCGGAAATGGTGAAAAAGAAACATTTGCTGTACTGGGACCATGGGATGCTGATTTTGAAAAGCGAATATTATCGTATCGATCACCCATAGCGCAGGCATTGTTAGGTAAGAAGGTTGGTGATAAGGTTGAAATACGAAAAAGTGAACAGATGAAGCAATATACTATTGAAACAATTGAGAAGTATAATCAATGAACTCTTTCAGAGAATATTTTGTTTATAGAGATGAACAGTTATATTGTGAAGATGTTTCCCTTGCTGATGTGGCAAGAATATATGGGACGCCTTTATACGTTTATTCATCAAAATGTTTTATTGATAAGTTTACCCTGCTGGATGAAGCTTTAGCATCTGTTGCACATACTATTTGTTATTCGGTGAAGTCAAATTCCAATGTTAGCATTTTAAAGCTGATGAAAGATGTCGGGTGCGGTATGGATGTTGTTTCAGGAGGCGAATTGTATAGAGCTATCGCCGCAGGCGTAAATCCTGAAAAGATAGTGTATGCAGGTGTTGGTAAAAACGTAGAGGAAATTGAATATGCCCTTAAAACCGGAATACAAATGTTTAACTGTGAATCGTTGTCTGAGATTAAAAGAATTAATAATATTGCCCAGAACAATAACATTGTAGCGCATATAGCAATACGAATTAATCCTGATGTGGATGCTAATACTCACCATTATATTACTACAGGAAAAAAAGAAAATAAGTTTGGTATTTCTTTACAGTATCTCCCCGAGTTGATTAAAAGCGTAAAATCGTTGCCACATATAGTATTGAAAGGGATTCATGTGCACATTGGTTCCCAGATTACACAGATAGAACCGTTTGTGGAAGCGTGTAAAAAAGCTATTGCTGTCATTGATGACATACAGGATATGGGTATGCATGAGTGCAAAAC
>JAKPOE010000227.1 GCA_029548025.1 Spirochaetota bacterium | reverse complement strand
AATACCATCCGTACTTTCTCTTCAGGACTGTACGTTTGTTTAACCTTCATTGTGATTTCCTCCTCGTTTGCTTATATTCTTAAGGAAATCACTCTCTATTTTTTTTCCACAAAAATTCTCATTTACCATTGAAACTTTATGGAAGAATCATAATAGACTCTTATTTTTGGTTATTTTGACGGGTCCAAATTGGAGGCCTGCCGGTAATCACTCGGTAAAAATCAACTATGTAATTGGTAGCCTTAATTCCAACAGTCTGGCTTAAGGTTTTTTTTATAAATGATTTTGCATAAATCGATGAGAAGTACAAAGAAAATCCCTTTATTCCAAAGTGTTTCTTTCTGGCAATTATGGTTTCTCTCAAAGCTAATAATTCGTTAGTTGGGTTACTGCTTAAGCCCGTATTCTGGAATCCTGCTACTATAATATCATCCACAAAGTGTGCATCGTTTTGTTTTAACTCTCGCAATAAAAATTCATAATCACCTAAAATTCTAAATGATATATCGAACCGTCCATGGAATTGAAACAAAGTGCGATGATGGAATACACCCTGGTGATGAATACAATTCATTATATTGAGGAACTTCTTTTTTATTTGAGGCCATGGTTGGCCATGAACTTTTAAAATATTACCATCGGTTGAAACTATAGCTACTGAACCATATACTATGCGCACTGAGAGAAAGGCAGCATTTAAGTGAGGCACCATCTGCGATAATGTGTCTGTAGACCAAAGATAGTCATCCGCTCCTAAAAAATAAATCCAATCGCCATGGGCATGATCAAGCGCCTTGTTCCATGCATGATAAATACCTTGGTCTGGCTTTGATTCCCAATAGGTAATATTCCCTTCATTAGCCTTGAGTATATCTATTGAGTTATCTACGGATCCTCCATCCATAATGATCAATTCTTTATACGGATAAGTCTGATTCACAACACTATCAATACAACGTTGCAAGGTTTTACCACCGTTCAATACAGCGACAATAATAGATATCCTGGGATACGAATCTGTCAATTTTTTAGTTCCTCCTTATGCTGCTATTTTGGTTAAATTTGCAATACCACAACACACATACAAGCCATCTCTGCTACATCTCGCTCCTAAACTGAATCTTTATTACTGAGAATAATAAGCTTGCTAAATTATACTACAGGAAACAACTCCTTTAAATTTTAACTAAAAATAGTTATCCTAGTGTGGCATTTTATAATGTCTTCGAGACAAATTTCTTGATTTCATAAGAGGTGAATTTTTCCATTTACTTATTTTTGCTAAAGCCTCTTCTATAACTTGCTCCCATTGTTTAGTATAGTTTTCCATTGTCAAATCTTTAATCCTTTCATAACCCTTCTTAATGAGTTTCTGCCTCAAATTTTCATCGGTCCATATTTTATAGGTTTTCTCAGCCATATCTTCCACACAATTTGGCTCAAAGAGTAATCCAGCATCGCCAACCTGTTCGGTTAGAGCGCAAGCATCGGAAGAAACAACTGGTACACCAAGATAAAATGCTTCCCATATCGGGAGGCTTACGCTTTCAAAAAGGGTTGGCATAACCAAGGGGGTGGCAATTTTTTACATGATGAGTAGATCATCGTAAGGTATATTTTCTATAAAGATAATATTATCGTTTAATCCAAGATTTTTATGGTTCTCTTTACATTTGAAAAATGTGAAGGATTGTCTGACATGTATATACAAACTAAATTGATATAAAAACCATAATTTTCCTCAATTTTTTTTAATGCTCAATTCTCCGCCACCAGCTCGCTTATGATGGTATCTTTTTTACTCAATTCATTCCGTAATCGTACCTCGACAGCGCTCTCTTTTGCCTGGGGTGCAAATACCATCTTCGCATTCTTCTCTAACTGATTTTTCCATTTGTACAATAAGGTGTCACGTATCCCCTTGCTCCGACAATACTTTGCTATCCCATCGGGATACGTTAACCCTTCTAATACCATCCGTACTTTCTCTTCAGGACTGTACGTTTGTTTAACCTTCATCGTGATTCCCTCCTTTGCTTATATTCTTAAGGAAATCACTCTCTATTTTTTTTCCACAAAAATTCTCATTTACCATTGAAACTTTATGATAGTACCCCCTGTTAAAAGTATTTTGAACAGGGCCACTTCGGTGTTGCTCCATTCTCCTTCCCGGCCTTTTTGACCACATACTATGACGAACGGTAACCTGCCTGTTCATAGTGACATTATGAACAGATTTTGCTTCTCACCGCAACTATTTTGACTTTTTTATCATTCCTCCTTCCTTAAAGGGAACATAAAAACAATGGTAAGCCCCGTTACTTGAATCTTTTAGATTTTTTTAAAGGTTTTTCATTGTTTTTCCCTTATCAAATGCTTTAAAATTTTCAATGCAATACGTTATGAATTTACCGGCTGCTGATAAAACTTTATACTTTGGAAATCCCATGGTAACAGTACACTTTTTGACGGTATTTGCAAATGTGTAGATACCAAGAACAGAATATCCACCATCGTTACGATCACTTTTTACACTTGACATGACATGTACCATATATCACAACCGTTACCATAAATACAGTATGGGGCACTATCAATTCTATTATTATGTATGTCGTTATGCATCATGCAATATCCATTTGATGAGAGGAAAACTATATGAAAATGTCACGCTACCTTGTTCCTACACTGAAGGAGGATCCTTCTGATGCTGTTATTACAAGCCACAAGCTTATGCTGCGTGCCGGACTTATACGCAAAGAATCGGCTGGCATGTACATCTATTTGCCATTGGGTTTGCGCGTATTACAGAAGATCATCACCATTATCAGGGAAGAGATGAACAAATCAGGTGCTTTAGAGTTTTTAATGCCCGAGCTTACCAGTGCCGATTTATGGAAGGAATCAGGGCGCTGGCATTCCATGGGTCCGGAGATGATACGCATAAAAGACCGTAATGGCATTGAGTATGCACTGGCACCCACCCATGAAGAAGCATTTACCAATGTTATTCGTATGGTAGTTGCCTCGTATAAGGATTTGCCTGTCAATGCATACCAGATCAATACAAAATTTCGTGATGAGATACGACCTCGTTTTGGTGTTATGCGCAGCAAGGAGTTCATCATGAAGGATGCGTACTCATTTGATAGTGATGAAGCTGGATTGGAAGATTCATATCAGATTATGCGGCAAACCTATCGTACCATCTTTAAACGATGCGGTCTGGAAACAATCCCGGTTGAAGCCGATACCGGTTCAATGGGTGGCAGTAACTCAGAGGAATTTATGGTGGCATCAGAGGTTGGTGAGGAGGTACTGCTGCTGTGTGAGGTGTGTGGCTATAAATCCAATCAGGAGCGGGCAACCTGTCAGTATCAACTATCGCCCACAAACGAAGATGAAGAAGCGTTAGCTATTGTCGATACCCCTGATGTGCGCACCATCAATGAGCTTGTACAGTTTTTTGGTTGTAGCGCTCATACATTTTTAAAAAGTTTAATCTATGTTGCAGATGGCACCCCTATTATGGCAGTGGTGCCGGGCGATAGAGAGATAAACGAGGTGAAACTTAAAAATACACTGAATGCTGTTGACTTAGAACTTGCACCTGACGCTGTAGTTGAGGAGGTGACCGGGGCGCCTGTAGGTTTTGCCGGTCCCATTCTTGTGAAGGGGAAAGCCTTAAGAATAATTTTTGATACTCAGATAAAGACTATCAAAAATGCCATTACCGGCGCAAACCAGAGGGATAAGCATTACAAAGGTGTTAATCCAGGACGTGATTTTGTTATTGGACAGGAAGCTGATATAGTACTGGTTGTGGCTGGTGATAGGTGTCCCCATTGTGGCAATGCGCTTATTGAAACAAGAGGGATTGAGGTTGGCCATATTTTCAAATTGGGATATAAATATACCAGAGCAATGAATGTGAAAGTTCTTGATAAAAACGGTAAGGCAATCACGCCTATTATGGGATGTTATGGGATAGGTGTTAACCGTACTATGGCAGCAGTCATTGAACAGCACAATGACGACAGAGGTATTATATGGCCAATGAGTGTTGCTCCGTTTCAGGTACATTGCATCAGTTTAGCAAAGAATGAAAAAGAAGAGGGTGCGGCTGACACAATCTATTCGATGCTTGTTGATGCGGGCATTGAGGTTTTGTATGATGATCGCACGGCAAGCCCTGGCTTTAAATTTGGCGATGCGGATCTAATAGGCATTCCTATTCGCATTACGCTGGGAAAAGCATTTTTTGGCGATAGTTCCTCGATAGAGGTTAAGCTGCGGAATAAAGACGAAAAAATAATCATTGCAAAAGATATGATTGTGGATTACTGTAAAAAGCAGATTGTCCAGATGTTACAGAAACTCAACGCATAACCTTGTTTCCCGGCGTTAGTAGTGCTATACTTGATACTATGGTGGAATATATTACACTAACGGTTTTACTGGTGCTATCGCTTGCTTATAGCATTCGTTATATTATCAGGGCGATAGTTACTGTCAATGAATGTAACTGTGACAATTGTGCTATTGATTGTGAAAGAAAAAGGCGCCCCCAAAAGCGCCTTGTTTAAAATAATTTTTAGGGAAGAGCAACCACAGACTTATGGCTGAAGCACAACCTCTTCATTATTTTTGCTGCTTGTTATAGGGTCAATGAATTTTACTATTTTAGTGACAAGCTTAATCTTGGAGCGAGCTTTACCATCCTCACCCTGCCATCGGTCCTGTTTTAACCGCCCTGTTGCCTGGACAAGCCTGCCTTTTTTGATATGTTCAGCACAGAGGTCGGCAAGCTTGTCCCATGTTTCAATATCAATGTAGGATGGATAAGGTTTTGTTTCGCCTTTTGTTGGATAATCAAGCACAATGGCAAATGTGCATACTGATTTTCCTGTTTTTGTTTTTTTTAAGATTGGGTCATGAACAACTCTTCCCTCAAGATCGATTGGTTTAACCATAGTAACACCTCGTTTACTATAAATTTTGATAAAGAACTTTTCATTATATAAAACGCCGGAGATTGGAAAAATTAACACTTTGGGCAAAAATTTTTTAATTTTTTTAAAAAAATTTTAAGTTTATTAAGCTCTGACCCCAATTTTCTATGTGAGTAACCTTAATGCTGGTTTATTCCCTATAAAAATGCCATGAAAGGATTGTGTTTATTAGATGCATGTGATATAGTATAGTGAAGGAATTATGAAATACGTATCTTTGATTAAATAAATTACATTAATAAGGGTGAAGATAGTATGGCAACAGAGAAGAAATCACCAAATCAGGAATTGCAGGAAAAGTTGAGTGTAAAAAAAGAGAGTGCATGGCTATTATTGAACGATAAGGTTAATGATATATATGATTTTGCGGAAGAGTATAAACAATTCATTGGGAAAAATAAAACTGAGCGACTGTGCGTGCGGTCAATGGTAGAAATGCTGAAGCAAAAAAAATATAAGGATATCCAAACGGTTAGCAAACTACTAAAAGGTGATGCCGTTTATAAAAACATAAAAGGGAAAAGTTTAATTGCCTGCAAAATAGGCTCTGACCCCACAAAAATCAGAATTATTGGCGCGCATATTGATTCACCTAGATTAGACTTAAAACCCTACCCATTATATGAAGATGCGGAGGTTGCACTTTTGAAGTCACATTATTACGGAGGGATAAAAAAGTACCAGTGGGTTAATATACCACTGGCAATACACGGTGTTGCATTTACAAAAGATGGTCATCGTGTTGAAATCCATATTGGCGAAAATCATGATGAACCGCGATTCATTATTCCTGATTTACTACCACACCTTGCAAAAGATCAGATGAAAAAGACTGGTGAAAATATAATAGAAGGTGAAGAACTTAATATTCTATTTGCGCATATCCCGATTGATGATAAGGACATAAAGGAAAAGATTAAATTGAATGTATTGCAATACCTCCATACCACTTATGGACTGGTAGAAGAGGATTTTATTGCTGCTGATATTGAACTTGTACCTGCTATGCAGCCTGTAGATATTGGCATTGATAAAGGGCTTATTGCAGGGTATGGTCAGGATGATAGGGCCTGTGCTTATACTGTATGGAAAGCTTTAGTAGATGCTGGTAATTGCAAAGATACAGTTATAATGTATTTGGCAGATAGGGAAGAGATAGGTTCTATGGGTGATACAGGAGCAGAAAGTTTTGTGTTTATACATTTTATGCGTGAATATATACGAAAAACGGGTATAACGTCAACATGGGATGAATTGCTTGAAGGAGCGCTTTCGATTTCAGCAGATGTTACTGGTGCACTTGATCCTACTTTTAAAAATGTCAATGATACAAATAATGTATCGTATTTGGGGCATGGGGTTAGCATTGAAAAATATGGTGGTAGGGGTGGAAAGTATTCCACCAGTGAAGCACATGCAGAATATATGCAGTATTTGCGCTCATTGGCTGATAAACATAAAATTCCATGGCAAACAGGTGAACAGGGTAAGATCGACATGGGTGGTGGAGGAACCATAGCAATGTTTATGAGTCGATATGGCATGAATTGTGTTGATGTAGGTCCATGTATGTTAGGGATGCATTCGCCGTATGAGGTTACCTCAAAGGTGGATATTTACTGCGCCTATCGTATCTATAAAGCTTTCTTTGAAGATGATACTTTCAAGCTCTGACCCCTTTTTTACACCCACTGT
>JAKPOE010000224.1 GCA_029548025.1 Spirochaetota bacterium | reverse complement strand
GTTTTGCATATGGATTTGTTTTAGTAAAAAATTCATCTGCACTGCAATCAACAATAATCATGCCATTATGTAATAAACCTATCCTGTGAGCTGTTTTTTCCGCAACTGCAAGATCCTGGGTAACTAAAATAGATGTCATTGCATATTTATTCTGTGTGGCAACAATAAGTTCGGATATGGAATCTGTTAGCACCGGATCAAGACCAGCAGTTGGATCATCATACAATATAATTGCAGGCGACAAACACAATGCTCGTGCAAGCCCTACCCTTTTTTGCATACCACCGCTAAGCTGTGAAGGAAGCTTATTCTCTGAACCGGCCAATCCAACCCATTCCAATGCTGACAGCACTTTATTTTTTATTTCATCTTCAGTGCCCGCTCGTCTTTGCAAACCAAATGCAACATTATCATAAACCGTCATTGAGTCAAACAACCCGCCTTTCTGGAATACATATCCCATGGTGATATTTTTATGAATCTTTTCATTGATAGGCAACTGTGTATATTCATGAAGTGATATTTCATTGATAGCGATAGTTCCTGAAAATTGGGGGAACAGCCCGGCAATTGTTTTTAACAGCACAGTTTTACCACTGCCATTTTTACCAAGGATAACATACGTGCTCCCCTGTTGAACAAACAGATTTACATCCTGAAGGACATAATGATTATTGAACAATAGCTGTACATGCTCTAATGCTATCATGAGTACATCGTTGCATAATAATCTTTTAATGAATAGAGAATATTACGATACGAAATATATCGTTCTTCACATATAATACCCTTTTGTACCAAACGCTTTATTTCACAATCAGGTTCATGGTCATGGGTGCACGGTTTAAAAGAACATTTAGGCGCATAGTTATCAAATTCATAGAAATATTTGCTCAATACATGTGGTTCAATATCCATAATGCCAAATTCACGCAATCCCGGAGTATCAATAATTCGTGTTGTTTCGTCAATGATAATCATTGAAACATTAGTCGTTGTATGCTTCCCCTTGCCGGTGCTTCCAGAAACCTCACCCACTACCAGTGATAATTGTGGATACATAGCATTCAGGATGCTTGTTTTACCAACACCTGAATATCCAACTATTACAGAAGTTTTTTGATGCAAAATATCTTGTAGTGCATGTATATTATAGCTGGTATTGACACTGGAAATGATTACGGTAACATCAGTACTTTTATAGTAGTTAGTAACATATTCATAATCCTTTTTTTTTGCCAGATCACATTTATTAATACATACCACCAGCGGAATATTCTGCTCAACACATCGTACTGCAATCCTATCCACAAACCGCAAATTTAATCTTGGCAATGCAAACGACTGCATTGCCACCACACAATCGCAGTTTGCAGCAATCATATCTATTTTTTTGTGTTTCCCTTTTTCCTTCCGTGAAAAGTAATTCCTCCGTGGTAATATTTCTTCTATTACACCGCTACCATCATCAAGTTTTGTTATTACAACTTCATCACCAACTGCAATGATATTTGAAAATTTTTTACTTCCTGCTTCAATTAATTGTCGCAATTTACCGCGCATAACACAATTTATATATATTGCATCGCAGTAAACTGTACAATAAAGCCCCATTACTTTGGAAACAACACCTTTCATGAACTATCATACCAGAATTAAATAATATAAACAAATAGAGCCAGTTTTATCCTGGCTCTATATTTTTTTAGTAATTTATAAACACATAAATGGTTAAAACGTTATTTCTTTGGAACAACCTTAAAGGTAACACGTCTGTTAGCGCCATCACGCGGGTCAACGCCTGGTAAAAGTTCGGATGAACCAACACCTTTGTAGGTCATCCTGGGTGAATCAATGCCTTTTGCTTTCAGAGCATTATATACAGCTTTTGCCCTGTCAGTTGAAATCTTTAAATTTCCAGGTTTATTCCCCACTGCTTCTTCTGGTCCTGAAGCATCAGTATGACCTGTTACCTGTAGCACATACCCTTCTGGTAATTTATTTATCACCTCTTTTATAACCGGAGCAGCAGCTTCAGCCCATTTATCCCACTCCTGTTTTGGTACTACTGAACTTTTATAGGCAAAACCAGTTACCGGTAATCTTTCAAGCTGCTTATTCTGTGCATTAACCAATGCTACATTTGGATCACCAGCAGGTTGTTGTACAGCAGGTGTACTGCTACACGCCACCATGAATGCAAATGCAAATACACTCATTACTGCCAATACATTTTTCATTGTAACACTCCTTCTTATAATTTTTTTTATTAATAAAAATGCAACCTCTTTTTCTTTATAAAAGATACATGTTTTATACATACTGTGTCAAGTAGTTTTTTAATAGCTAAAATATTTTTTATTTAAGATTTTATTAAACCTTACCGATAATAATAACTGATAAGGGCACAAGAGTAAATCCCTCCCGATCACTACTTTTTGTGCTCAAGGCACTGCGCATACGTTTACCCATTCAGGGGAAGGCAGGATAGCCGCCCAGCTATCTTGCCTTTCGTTTTTTTAGTAAATAGGCCTATCTCATTGTCTTTGCATCAATGTATTCTCAAGGAATTTTTTGTAAAATCACTGGTTCAAAATATTGTAACTGAGCAATGATTTCTTTCATGTTACCAAGACCTTTTACAGTAAATGTAACATTATATTCCATACCGGGATGCAAATTATTTTTTTGCTGTAAAAACCATGGGTGTTTCATTACATCAATACAATCAAATGATATATCATGATTTTTTGCATCATAAAAAGTAATAACCTGAAATAATGTATCATAGTATTTTAATTTCATAATCATAGTTATATTTTTATTTTTATAATCATCAATCTTATCAGATAGTTCATATAAAAAACTTTGAGCATAACTATTTGTTAGTAAAAGTAAAAAAACACCGATCACTATCTTCTTCATAGTCAATCCTCCAGCAACGTATTATAAAAACCCGCTTATTCTTATCGATAGTATAATCTCAATAATGTCTTAAACCATTCGTCAATCACAATATATCTATAGTATTTATACAATGAAGAGTAAATTGCCCCTCCAAAAAAATAGAATTATTCCTCATTGTCATTCAGGGTTTGATCATGAATCCCCTTTTTTAACCTTCTGCCATTCTGGACCTGTTCCAGAAACCACCTATATACGTGAGATCCTGAATCGTGGCTCAGAATAACAAGCCACCACATGTTCATCCCGTGATTGGCAAACCAGCCAAACCATGAGTTACCACAAACGGGATACCGGCAATTCCTTAAAAAAACTGCAGCCACTAAAGCTGCAGTTAAAAATAAAAACTGGGATTGATTGTTATGAATAAACGGATTGTATCCTATCGGATAAGCTTTGATTAATGCCCCCTCTTATGACTGCGATAAGCAATATATTCAATAATAACCCAAAGAAGCACACATACCCAGAAAAGAGCAAAAAACTGTAAAATTGGTATATTCATCATGGTTATGCTCCTCCAACGTTCTATTTATTATACAAGCAATTATCATGCCAACTTAAAATATTTTTTACAAATGGAAATGCTGGAAAATTCAGGGTTTTTGTTTTTGGCGATAGTAACTGATAATAGATTTTTTTTGATTATTGCCACACCGTGTCAAATTTGCAACATCAATGACTAACTATTGATTTAGCCGACACTCAGTATTTACAGTATTTCTATCATGATGACTGTAATGTCATCGGTAAGATACTGAGGGGAACCAACATATGATATGACATCATTATATACTACCTCAATAGCTTTATCCAGAGGAAGGTTTATGGTTTGTTGTATCATATTTTTTAATCTTTGTTCACCATATATATCCTTGCTATTTCCCGGTAACGATGCTTCAACCAGACCATCAGTATAAATAATTAATCTGTCCCCTTTCTCCATTGTTAATTCAACAGTTTTAAATCGCGTTTGTGTTTGTATACCTAATGCTCTCCCTGATGGCATATACATAGAAATATTCCCATCATT
>JAKPOE010000109.1 GCA_029548025.1 Spirochaetota bacterium | reverse complement strand
CGCGGCACCATCTTCTCAGTATGGAATATTGCACATAATGTTGGCGGAGGGGTTGCCGGTATGCTTGCTGCCTATTGTGCAAAACACTTTGGTCTGCACAATGCTTTTTTTATCCCGGGTGCTATCGCCATACTGTGTGCCATATATCTTTTTTTCAGACTGCGCGATACACCGCAATCGGTTGGTCTGCCACCTGTTGAAGTATACAAAAACGATTACCCTTCTCAAACACATGAACACGTTGAAAAGGAACTATCGACAAAAACTCTTTTTGTAGATTATATACTCAAAAACAAACTGCTCTGGGTTGTTGCCATTGCAAACTTTTTTGTCTATATTGCCCGCTACAGCATGCTTGATTGGGGACCGACATTTTTACGCGAGATAAAGGGAGCAAACATCACACAGGGTGGATTCAGCATTATGGTGCTTGAGTTTGCAGGCATTCCATCAACAATTTTATTTGGCTGGATTTCGGACAAACTGCAGGGACGGCGCGGCATGGTAAGTATGCTATGTATGATACCGGTAGTGCTGGCATTTTTTGCAATAGTGGTATACCCGCAACCATCCCTGTGGTTTTACTACGCAATGCTTTCGGTCATTGGATTTTTTGTGTATCCGCCGGTTATGATGTTAGGTGTTATGGGGCTTGACCTGACCAACAAAAAAGCTGTAGGTACAGCAGCAGGTTTTATTGGCATGTTTGGATATCTTGGCAGGACAGTTCAGGCAAAAGGCTTTGGCTTTATTCTGGATTACTTTGCCACAACATACGATATTGTTACCCGATGGAACATTGTGCTCTACTCCATCGTTGCATGCACTGTTATCTCTATTGTGCTGTTAGCATTTACCTGGAAGGTTAAACCAAGGGGATAAGATTTTTTTATGCACAATATAATAACCGTTACACTGCGACTTCTAATTTTAGCAACACCACTATTGCTGAATGATTGCTACCTGCCTCTTATTCCGAAAGATGCAACAAAGCTTAATCTTATCCTTGACATCATCATCTACATTGGCTGGCAAACCTCGCTTTTATATGTTGCATATGATGCCGGGTGGTTTACATGGGAAAGATTGGGCATCAATGTGAAACAGCCCAAACAATGGCTATGGGGTGTAGTACTTTTTATTGCTATATTTGTAGCGTATGCCATACTAACTATCGCACTGGAATATTGTAAAAAACACTATGGATTTACCCTTGCATCGTTCTGGTATTTCCCATTGCCAGGGTGGAAACCTTTGTATGTTTTTTTGTATGCGCTGTACCTTTCAATCACCGCAGGCATCTATGAAGAGATAATCTACCGTGGCATTGCAATACATCAGCTTCGTCTTATAACATCAAATAAATGGATACTCATCATTGCATCAACGCTTCTTTTTGTAGCCATTCACTGGTCAATGGGTCCCGGCACATGGCTTGAAGCAGCATTGTGGGGAGCACTATGGGCATACCTGTATATACAAACAAACTCTTTGCTGCCAATAATGGTTGCTCATTTTCTTTATGACCTGACAACACTATACGGCTTACATCTGGCGATAGCTCACTGTATTGGTCTTTAGCTGCAAATCAAGCTTACTCAACACAGTAAATGCAATGTTTCAAGCAGCGCATAATTTGCATCGTATTGTTAAAGCTTGAACTTGCGCAGTACTAATAAATGTATAACAAAAATTTCTGATTAATATGGGTATGCCCCACTGTAGTATAATCACACAGTAGTAATCATATTGAGTACTACACTATCATAAATAGTATTATTACAGCAGTCAAAGCATCAAAAAATTTTATAATTCTAAGCGGAGTGCTATTATTATAGAAATATATAATCTTATGAAAAGTCCCTATTGGATCATTATGACTGTTAAAGAATTGATGGCAACAATATAGACATCAAAATGGGGTAAAAATATTTGGTGATAGTCATTCTGAATACTGATTCAGGATTTCTGATAATTGTTTAGATTACGAGTCAAGCCATAAATAACAGTGGCTCATAATTTTATTTTAGGAGATAAATATGAAAAAATCGTACAACATTGCTGTGATACCAGGTGATGGGACCGGGCCGGAGGTTGTTGCGGAAGGTGTCAAAGTATTAAAAGCTGTTGCTGGAGTTGAGAATATATCTCTCCATTTTACCAATTATGATTTTGGCGGCGAGCGTTATCTTAAAACAGGTGAGACGTTACCTGAAGGAGCTATCGACGAATTAAAAAAACATGATGCCATTTTTTTAGGAGCAATAGGTCATCCCGATGTAAAACCAGGTATATTAGAAAAGGGTATTTTACTGGCACTTCGTTTTGAATTAGACCAGTACATAAATCTACGTCCAATCAAGCTTTATCCAAATGTTGAAACACCATTGAAAGATAAAGGTCCTGAACATATTGACTATATTGTGGTACGCGAAAACTCAGGCGACGTGTATACTGGTATAGGCGGAGTTACCATGAAGGGAACGCCGCATGAAGAAGCAATGCAGATTATGATTTACAATCGCTTCCAGGTTGAACGATGTTTGCGGTATGCATTTGAATATGCCCGCAAACGTAATAAAAGAAAAACATTAGCACTTGTTGGCAAGACAAATGTATTAACCTATGTGTATGATCTGTGGGAAAGAGCATTTCATGAAATTGGACAGAAAGAATATCCAGATATTAAACGCGATTACTACCATGTTGATGCCACCTGCATGTGGATGGTGAAAAATCCTGAATGGTTTGATGTTCTTGTTACCGGGAATATGTTTGGCGATATTATAACCGATTTAGGCGCCATGACACAGGGAGGCATGGGGATTGCTGCGGGAGGTAATATCAATCC
>JAKPOE010000139.1 GCA_029548025.1 Spirochaetota bacterium | reverse complement strand
TGTCATTTCAAAACGGGGAATTCTTTTTGGTATATTAAAAAAAGATGATGTTATTGCCGAGCTAAGCGATATAGCACGAAGCTCAATAAGGGTAGATGAGTTTGTTCAGAAGCTGGCAAAGAAGATGACAATGGATGAACTCATTCCTCTTGTGGTAAATGTTAACGATATTGTTGCCATTGATCTATTTGGCGAGGTGCAGGGGAAGTGGAGCAGGCTGGATCTTTTTATGGCAGCCGAGGGACACTTTGAAAAAAAAGAAAAACAACAGGACATTGAAATTCAACCTAAAGACACTGCTATTGAATGGCTTATCTATTTAGTACTTGAGCATATACCGCGGGCGCTGTATGCTGTCAATAGTAATGGGAAAACAATTTTTTTTAACGGACATTTTGAAGAGGTTTATCTGAATACATATCCCGATTCTTCAGATGTTGACGTTGCTCAGGTTGAAACACTGCTTATGGATACAACCAGAAATGATATTTTTACCTCATATGTGCATAAGCGACAGTATTTTTTTAATAAGGAAATGAAAACATATTATGAACGAGTACCGTTAAAAGACGAAAACAAAACCGTGGGATACCTCTTTTTATTTGAAAGAGATATCACCAAACAGGATTTGCTTATACCTGATATTATCTCAGAAAGCGATGGTATTGACGAGTTGCTTTCCCGTGCGCATAGAGCTATACTGGTAAAGGCACTGGTACAATCAGATTATGAACTTGCTACAACTGCCACTATGCTCCATATTACCGAGCAGGATTTAAAAAAGAGAATAAAAAATTTCAATATAACTATCAACAAACCTCTGGAATACGATAAATAATAAAATTATCTTGACTTTTTTATATGCTATTCTATAATTAAACTGATTGATAGTTGATAGTTGATAGTTGAAAATTTATTGTATGGGGTAGTCAATAATGAAAAGGATAATGGTGTTTATACTGGTATCATATATTGCTTGTGTATCCTGTGCCGCAAAAAAAGGTGTGGTTGCTCGCAAGGTGTATGTAACGCCGGGCTCACGGATAATTGTCATTGCCAATCATTCCAACAATATTAAGAATGTTATCATGGCGCAGTTTATGAATAAAAATTTTTCGGTTAAAGCATTCAATGCATCGGATCTATACACCATTGACGATATATATGATATTAAAGACTTTAAAAAAGTAGCATATATGCAGCCTCTAAAGAATGATGAGATGATATCCTTTGAAAAAGCGGTAGAAAACATCTATAAATTACATATCTACAACTATGAACTCCAAAAGGCAGAAGCCTTAACCGACATGCGTACAAAATATGGTGTACAGTTTCTTGTCCTTATGGAGCTGAAAGACTGGCAGAAGGTATCATGGGCGCGTGCCATTGATTTAACCAATATGGAAGTGGTGTGGGTTGAGAACTATCCTGCACAGTATAAGGATACTCTGGAATCAATTATTGATCATTTCATCGTCAGCATGAGCGGGCAAAAGTAACCTGATAGAATATGAAAAAATATGTTTTTATATTGTCTTTTGGTATTTTCATTTTACTGTCATATAATATATTTGCGAAACCCATTGTTGCTTTTGGCTACCTGACAAACCGAAGTGGTAATCCCAATTTTAATTATATGGAGGTAATCTTTCCCAATTCATTTGCATCTGCATTTGAAGATTCTTATGACTGTACTGTGATAAAGCCTCTTAAGGTAAATGATTTACTTGAAAAAAAGCAGCTAAAGTTAGAAAAATACTATGAAAACTATGAGCTCCCCAAAATTGCAAAAGCAATAGATTGCGATTTATTTATATTTGGCTATTTTGTGCCATTGGCGGATAATTACATCAAAATCGTACTGACCCTCTATGCAAGTGGTTCAAAGCATATTTTTACTTTTACCAATATTGGTAAAATGGAAACCGAGATATTTAGAATCATTGACCGTATTACCCTGGTCCTCTGTGACTTTTATGGCAAGGACAATTTTTTTATGTTTAAAACTATCAATAAGGGCAGTCGTATTGGTTTGCTGACAAACCTTACACCGGAAGAGCTTAACAGCGTTTATTCAGTATTTATGGATTCAGGCTATACGGTTATTGCTCTCCAGGGCAATGAGCTTGATAGCTACTATGCCCATGATGAAACGATTATGAACTATTTTCAATATATAAGTACTAATGATAACTCGTATGATTTTATTACTGATTGGACCAGGTTTAAGATTGCTACAGGTACATGGCAGGGAAAAAAAAATAGTCAGTGGTATGAGGATATGCGTAAGTTCTATGAAATATATGATATTCATTATAAAATATTTAAGAATACCATACTGGAAAAATATAAAACCACCTATCGTGACTGTGACTATGTATTAATAGTTGTGTTTAATGATGACAGGTCAAGCTGCTGGGTGCGAGCTATCGATGTTAATGCAAAGCAGTTGGTGTTTATGCATCCCGATATTAGTGCTGCAGGCATGGGCAAGGATATTCAAAAAACAACCAGAGAGCTTATTCAGGTAATGCAAACACCAACGTCATTACCGCAGAAAGCAAAGAAGCAATAAAAACTATTCATAATCGCTGGTAAACGTTTTATTTTTTCCCCATACAGTAAAACGAACACCTATCGCTATCTGCATCCCGCCTATGCTGGCACCATCTAGATCGTTATTATAGAGTGATCTGGAGTAACCAATCTCAATAAAAGGAGCTACCCACTGTGTTAATAACCATTGCCCGCCTAACCATAATCCATACGCCATACCAGTTTCTTTTAATTCTTCTAATCCTGAAGTATCGTCTTTAGGTTCTATCTCTGTTCTTGAAATGCCTACCCCGGCGCTAAAACTTATTGCAATTGGATATTGAGGTAACGAGTATATATATTC
>JAKPOE010000125.1 GCA_029548025.1 Spirochaetota bacterium | reverse complement strand
GATCCTTTAACGTGTGGACACCTGGATATAATTAAAAGAGCAACACAGTTGTTTGATAGATTAGTAGTTGCAGTTGCTCGCAACAGCGAAAAGTTTCCTCTTTTTTCGGTTGAAGAACGTCTTGCAATGCTTTCTGAGTGTTGCAGGGATATATCTAAAGTTGAATTAACAAGTTTTGATGGACTCCTTGCAGAATATTGCAAGAAAAACAATATTAATTTTATTGTTAGAGGATTGCGGGCGATAGTTGATTTTGAATATGAATACGCCATAGCTTTAATGAACAAGGAAATAGCCCCTACAGTTGAGACCATTTTTTTGATGTCAAAGAGTGAATTTTCTTTTGTATCATCAAAAATGGTTAAAGAGGTGGCAGGCTATGGTGGAGATATATCCCGACTTGTCCCACAATTTGTGAATAAGAAGCTCAAGGAAAAATTCCAATCCTGATGCAACCTGTCCTGAAGCTACATCCGTAGCAGCAAAAGTTATATTTAAAATCATGTAAGGAGGATTATTATGAGTGTACTTACTATCCTCCTGATTGTTGCTCTGCCATTAGCGGCAGTGTCAGGCTATTTGTTCAGAGCATACATAGGGAAGATTAAGCTTACCACTGCTGAAGCACAGTCAAGAAAAATAATTCAAGATGCTGTGAAAGAAGCAGAATCAAAAAGAAAAGAGCTTTTACTTGAAGCTAAGGATCAATTGCTGAAAGAGCGTAATCAATTTGAAAAAGAAATGCGTGAAAGGAGGATTGAATTACAAAATATTGAACGTAAGATTTTACAAAAAGAAGAGATGATTGATAATAAAATACAGCAATTAGAAAAACAGGAAAAAGCAGTTCAGTTAAAAGAGAAGGAAAATATTGCAAAAGAACAGGAGTTGAATAAGCATTTAGAAAAACATAAACAGGAATTGGAAAGAATTTCAGGATTAACCCGCGAAGAGGCCAAACAACTATTGCTGAAAAATTTAGAAAATGAGGTTAGATTTGAATCCATAAAGCTGATTAATAAAGTAGAAGAAGAAGCCCGAAGGTCAGCCGATAAAAAAGCAAAAGAGATAGTTCTTGCAGCTTTGCAGCGCAGTGCTTCGGATTATACTCAGGAAAGTACTATAACAACCGTTTCCCTGCCATCGGATGATATGAAAGGAAGAATAATCGGGAGGGAAGGGAGAAATATACGAACTCTTGAAAACTTAACCGGTGTTGACATGATTATTGACGATACACCAGAGGTGGTTGTTATTTCAGGATTTGATCCTATACGTCGTGAGATAGCACGCTTATCTTTAGAACGCTTAATTGAAAATGGAAGAATTCATCCTGCAAGGATTGAAGAGGTTGTTGAGAAGGTAAAAAACGAACTTGAAGAAAATATGCTGGATGAAGGAGAACATGCAGCATTTGAATTGGGGATTCCGGGTCTTTCCAGAGATGCCCTGTATTATATTGGAAAGTTAAAATACCGGTCAAGTTATGGACAGAATGTACTATCACACAGCAAAGAGGTTGCAAACTTAGCTGCCATCATGGCAGGTGAGTTAAAGCTTGATGTTGCCATTGCAAAAAGAGCTGGATTGCTGCATGACATAGGCAAGGGAAGCATTGTTGAGGGTGAAGGTGCTCATGCGATAGTTGGCTCGGAATTAGCTAAAAAGTTTGGAGAAAATGATATTGTTGTTAATATCATTGCATCGCATCACAATGATAAAGAACCTGAATCATTTGAAGCGATACTTGTTCAGGTAGCCGATGCTATCTCAGCCTCACGACCAGGTGCAAGGCGTGAATCACTGGATACCTATCTCAAACGGCTGGAAAATCTGGAAAATATAGCATATGGATTTAAGGGAGTTGAAAAGTGTTATGCTATCCAGGCTGGTAGAGAAATTAGAGTTATGGTTTCTAATGAGCAGGTGACTGATGAAGAAGCAACAATTTTGGCACGGGACATAGCCTCAAAGATAGAATCCGAACTAAAATATCCTGGCATAGTACGAGTAACCCTTATACGTGAAACCAGAATAGTTGATTATGCACGATAATTTGAATGTAACTATACGACAAGCAATGTGGTACATTGCTTGTCGTATTTTATAAAACTCAATGGAATCACTAAAAGTATTATTCATAGGCGATATTGTTGGCAAACCTGGTAGGGCTATAATAAAAAATTATCTTAGCGATATCTGCCAGGAATATTCAATTGGACTTGTCATTGCAAATTGTGAGAATGCAGCAGGTGGCATGTCTATTACACCGGAGATAGCAAATGAGCTTTTTTCGTATGGCATACATGTCCTTACAACCGGTAACCACATTTTTAATAACCGAAACAGTATTCAGCTACTTGAAACAAATACACATTTTTTACGTCCTGCAAATTTTCCCGATGGTGTTCCTGGAACTGGATTTACAACCTTAACAATCAATAATATTACCATCGCGGTAATTAACTTAATTGGAAGGATAGGGATGGAACCTGTTGACTGTCCTTTTATTAAATTTAATACAATATATGAAACCATACAATCAACATCTGATTTAATATTCATTGATTTTCATGCTGAAGCCACTTCCGAAAAAAAAGCATTTGGATGGTTTGTTGATGGAAAAGCAACAGCAGTATGTGGTACACATACACATGTCCAGACTGCCGATGAATGCATATTGCCACAGGGAACGGCTTATATTACCGATGTTGGTATGACCGGTCCTTTTGATTCGGTTATTGGCATGGATAAAGATTCATCTATTCATAATTTCATATACCATACACGCATAAAATTTAAAGTTGCAAATGATGATCCTAAATTAAATGCAGTGGTAATCACCTGTAATAATGTAAGCAAAGCAGTTAACATACAGCGGATAATTAAATCTTATGAGATATCGACAACAAATCCTTGACAATTTATGGCAGGGTTAATTTTAATGATAGCGATAGTAAATATGTGATATAATACATTTTAATATATTATTTTAAAAAAGATACTGTATGTTAGATGATATTAATGGACCCGAGGATTTAAAAAAACTTTCAATAGGGGAACTATCTTCCCTGAGTGAAGAAATACGCTCACGCATACTTGAAGTTGTATCCCACAATGGAGGTCATCTGGCTTCATCACTGGGTGTTGTAGAATTAACTATTGCCCTCCATTATGTATTTAATTCTCCAACTGACAGGATTATATGGGATGTTGGTCACCAATGTTATGCGCATAAAATTATAACGGGAAGAAATAAGCTATTTCATACGTTAAGAATGTTTCATGGCATAAGCGGATTTCCTAAAACATCAGAGTCTGTACATGATCATTATGATACAGGTCATAGCAGTACCAGCCTTTCTTTAGCTTTGGGAGAGGCTATTGCTCGAGATATAAATTCAGGTAATTATCAGATTGTAGCTGTCATTGGTGATGGTTCATTGACCGGTGGGATGTCATTTGAAGCATTGAATCACATTGGACAATCAAAAAAAGATATTATCATTATATTAAATGATAATGAGCATTCAATATCAAGAAATGTTGGAGCATTGTCTGAATATCTTATGCGCCTTATAACAGGAGGCGTATATAACAAATTAAGAAGAAAATCATACGAATTTATCCATAGAATTCCAAAGATTGGACCCATGCTTTTTAATTTATTTGACCGCATTGAAGCTCGTATAAAAGGGATCTTTGTGCCTGGAAGTTTCTTTGAAGATTTGGGAATACGATATTTTGGTCCAATTGATGGTCATAATATTCCTACTTTAATTGATTTATTCAATAGGATTGCAAAGTTAAACAAAGGACCAAAAATTATACATGTATATACAAAGAAAGGGAAAGGGTATGTTCATGCAGAAAAAAATCCCTCAAAATTTCATGGTATTGGTCCATTTGACATTAAAACAGGTAAACCTTTAAAAAAATCTTCTATCAGTTATTCTGACATAGCCGGCAAAGCTCTTGTGGATGTAGCAAGACGAGACAAAAAGATTTTTGCCATTACTGCTGCTATGAAATTAGGAACCGGTTTATCCGAATTTGAAGACCATTTTCCACAACGCTTTATTGATGTTGGAATATGTGAGCAGCATGCTATAACATTGGCTTCCTCATTAGCCAAAAATGGATTTAAACCATTTGTATCAATATATTCTACTTTTATGCAGAGAGCTGTTGACCAGATTATTCATGATGTTGCATTGATGAATTTACCGGTTAAACTTCTGATAGATAGAGCAGGGATTGTTGGAGATGATGGCGAAACACATCATGGACTTTTTGATATAGGCATTATACGAATGATCCCAAATTTTGTTTTGCTTTCACCTACTAATGGAAATGAGCTAAGGGACATGATACACTATGCATCTATTTATAATAATGGTCCTATAGCTATACGCTATCCTCGAGGAGTCGATGATAAATATGTTCATTCTGCAAATAGTGAGTTGATAAAATTACCACTTTTGAAAGCATATTATAAATCCATACAGCCAATGATTGCTTTATTTGCTGTTGGAGATATGATCAAACTTGCCACTGAAGTTCATATGAAATTGAATGAACACGATATAAAGTCTTCAGTATATGGAATATTGTCCTTAAAACCATTGCCTATTAATCAGATTGAAATCATTTTACAGAATATTCCCTATTATACTGTTTTTGAGAATTGTTATACAAGTGGTGGCATTTCAGAGTACCTGAATTCTCAGATTAACTGTTCATTGCGTTATAAAAATATATATAATGTTGCTTTCCCAGACAATTTTATACTTCACGGAAGAGTATCAGAATTATTTGCACATTATAGTATGGATTCTGATTCAATTACTAATAAAATTATCAGTTTAATACATACAGAGAAAGTTTCTCATGTCAAAAAATCGCTTAGATCAATATCTTCTTCAAAATAAAATATGTGTATCACGCGAAAAAGCTAGAAATCTAATACTTGCAGGATGTGTCAGTGTTAATGGTCAGATTGTGCTAAAACCATCATTTATTATTAATGAAAATGATAACATTATATTACTGCAAGCATCACAAAGATTTGTAAGCAGAGGAGGCGAAAAATTACAACGAGCTCTTGATATTTTTGACATAAATATTTCTAACAGGATTGTTTTAGATTTGGGTTCATCAACAGGAGGATTTGTTGATTGTCTGTTGAAGAATGGAGCAAGAAAAGTATATGCAGTAGATGTGGGGTATGGACAGTTAGATTATTCTCTTAGAATGAATCCCAATGTTATTGTCATGGAACGCCATAATGCTCGCTATGTAATAAGAGATGATTTCTCTGATAACATTGATTTTATAACTGCGGATCTCTCGTTTATTTCTATCGCTAAAGTTATGAAAAATATTGTGACTATTTTTGACAGTACTATCGATTCTGTACTACTTATTAAACCTCAATTTGAAGCAGAATATTACCAGCATAAAAAAGGAGTAGTAAAAAAACCAGAATACCATTATGACATTGTGTATAAGGTTATCCATGAATTAACATTGCTTGATATTCAAATAAAAGGCTTAACCTATTCGCCAATAAAAGGGCCTAAAGGGAATATTGAATTTTTATTATTGTGTACAATTCACCCTGACACCGATACTAATATTAAAGATATACAATTATTAATCAAAAATTGTGTTGATGAAGCTCATAAAATATTAGATTAATGTAACTTTTTATTTGGTATAGAGAATATATTAATTGACGAAAAGTATTGAGCTTGTCCCAGAATCTGTTGAAAATGAGTGGCATCTCCCGGGGCATCAGAGTATAATGCCCCAAAACAATACCAACAATAATAGGAGATACCACAATGAAGCACAAAACAGTAGTCAGAAAAAAGCAACCACAAAAAATTGTATCAGTGAAAAATGATTGGAAAGAAGCAATCAAAGCAACATTATTTGAGACGGTGGTGCGATTTGGGATAGCAGCATATTGTGAGATGGTAGAAGAAGAGATAACGGCACTATGCGGGGAACGGTATAAGCACCTATTCAAGCGGGAATACACGCGGTGGGGGAAGAAAAACACCTCGGTTGTATTAGGTGGTAGGA
>JAKPOE010000101.1 GCA_029548025.1 Spirochaetota bacterium | reverse complement strand
ACTGACTCCATTGCATTTTTCCGCGCAAGTGCTTTTACGGTATCATTGCTGTTTTTAAAAAATGCAGCACATCGTTGCATGGCATCGTAGAACGATGCAGCATTAAAATCTGAAAAAAGAAAACCATTACCCTCAACTGATTGTTCTCTGACACGTATGGGTATTACGGTGTCACGCAATCCTCCTGTAGCCCGAGCAACCACAAGACAACCACATGCCAGAGCCTCTAATTGAGAAATGCCGCCTGGCTCGTGCAATGAAGGCATGAGAAATACATCAGAGCACATAAGTGGAATACTGATATCCTGAAAACCAAGGGTAACCGAGACACTTTTTTGATAGTAATTTTGTAGATTAATGAGTCCTGTTGCCAGCTCGCTTCCCCGATGGTCGCCCCATGCCACTGCGCCACCAATAACCCCCTGATAGCGTAATGTAGTAAAAATTTCGGATGATGCATCCAGAAGAAGCTGAAAACCTTTTTGTTCGGCAATGCGGTGGATCATGGAAAATAATACGGTATCAGGATTGATATCAAATCCTGATTTACACTGCAAACATAGTTTATTACGGATATGCGTTATATATTCTCGTTGCAATGGATCGGCAATGTGTTCGCAGGCTGTAACTCCTTCAAGTATCTGAGGGTAACGAGTACGTACTGTTTGATATGCTGTGGTATTTTTTTTAAGCAAATCAATCATTGCAGGATAGTATTTATCAACAAATCCTGAATGGTGAAACTGCCTGGTAATACGATTTTTAAAATCTATTCCCAGTGCATTGCTTATACCAATAACGTTGTGTAGTATCTTTTCAAGACCATCGCATGCCTTTTCAATCTGTTTTGCATATGAAGGGCTTACTGTAATGACACGGTCAGCAAAACGTATTCCTGATGCCATACAGTTAATCTTATCATATTCGGTGGGATCAGAAAAATCATTGTATCGCCAGTGGGGAAGGTTAAACAGTGAAAAAAGATCTTTGCCGTTTTCGTATCGGTGATATGAATCAAAATACTGCCATCCCCCATTGTGAATGATATGGAAAAAAGATGTTCGTTTAAAATTTGGATGAGCATAATATATATGGTCACTTCGTATAATGCCGTTGAATATTCCGGTGTAGGCGTCGTTGGTTAATACAAAAAGAGGGTTTAATCCAAAGGTGGTTATAAGCTCAGCGCTGGCGCGTGCAAACGCAATACGACGTCGCAATTTTTCTTCGCCCGTGTAGCCCCAGTAAAGCCCGTCAAAAAATTCATGGTGATCA
>JAKPOE010000054.1 GCA_029548025.1 Spirochaetota bacterium | reverse complement strand
TGGTTTTGATCTGGCTGTAAAGCTATCAGACATTTTAAATAATGAATATAACGCCATGCCTATATGGGCAGCATATGATAAACAGATTCTTGATACTATTACTGCTGATTTAGGATTGACACAAAAATTAACCGATACACTAACCAATGCTGCCCGAAGTAAAATGACTGAGCTGTTCCAGACAACATTCAGTAAATTTCCTCCTCAGGTAGCAGTATACAGAAAATTGGCAGAGGTTATCCGGACAATGGCAATAAATGGACATGTGGTCATTGTAGGAAGGGCAGGTAATATCATTACCCGTGGTATTCCGTATGGTCTGCATGTGCGCATTATTGCTCCATTAGCATATCGTGTTGAACGTATAGCTGCAAAAAACAAAGTAAGCAAGGCTGAGGCTAAACGTATCATTGAGAAGAAAGAAAATGAACGTGAGAGCTTTATAAAAGTTTTTTTGAAATTTGATCTGGAAGATACCCATAACTATGATATTGTTGTCAATAATGAACGTTTTGCAATTGACGAATTAGCACGTCTTATAATTGAGACTATGAAGCACAAAGGTATATTAGCGTAAGTTTGAAGTTAAACTATGCAGCAGTTTGATTGTAACGAAACATCTATTGTATACTATCCCGAAAAATATATTATTGTTTGTATTGCGTATGGTGATGGGAAGAAGGTATGGGCAAAAAAAATGCACGAACCAGTTGCAATACAGAATGTCCTTTTTGATGAGCGATATTACTATATTGCCTGCAAAACCGGTGATACAGAAGGTATATTTTTAACATTAGACAAAAGCAACGGCTCTACTGTATGGTTCATACCGGGTTGTACCAGCCTGGAGGTTTTGTACAGGGGGTATCTGTATCTTATCTTTATTGATGAGAATGAGCAGCATTTTTTAATTAAGGTTGAATGTGATGAGGGCAATAAGCTGTGGTTTCACCAGATAGATAGTGACCTGTATTATTATCACTTTAAAGAAGATTGCATCGTTCTCCACTATGCATCAGGCAAAAAAGAGCTGATACGGTATGACGGTAAACTTTTATTGCAATAGTATTATTTACCAGTAACTATCGCCAAAAATTGCTGTAAGGATTTCTGAATTTCTAAATGAAAATGAAAAATGTACCGATAGTTATCAATAGAAGATTTTAGCATAGTATGAGGTTTTATTATGAAGGCAATAGGAATACCAACTGAAGCTGCCAGTATATATAATAAGGCTCTGGCGCTGTCCAATATGGGCAATTATGATCTTGCTATAGAACAATATATGCGAGCTGTAGAAGTATTCCCTCAATTTATTGAGGCATATAATAACATTGGTGAACTGTATTCGCGAATGGGTAATAGTGAAAAAGCAATTCAGGTATATAGCAAGGCATTGTCCATAAAAAAGAATCATAAGGTTTTGCTTAATCTGGGTGTTGAATATTATAATGCAGCTGATTATACGATAGCCTTGCAATATTTCAACGAATCGCTATTGCTGAAAAAAGATTTTCTTGAGGGTAATTTTTATACTGGCATGACGTATTTTAATCTTAAAAATTATGTGTCGGCAAAAAAATATTTTGAGGCTACTGTCGCCATTGATGCCCATCATTTAAAGGCAAACTATCTTTTAGCATATATATTGTATGAGGATAAGGAATATCTGAAAGTCATTGAGTGCTTAAAGAGGATAGAGCATATTGCAGATGATCTCATGTTTATTAACCGGTACTATGGTTTTTGCTACTATCATTTAGGTGATTATAAAAAGGCTGTGAAGTTTTTAAGTGCTGCACTTACCAACAGTCCCAAATATGCCCAGTTTAAAGCATATCTTGAAAGTCTTACGTATGAAAACAAGCTGAAAGAGATTGGTGATATTGATGCTACAATACAAGCACTGGAACGGAAGATAATGGCAGAAAAACCAAATCTGTCAGAATATACACGACTCAGTATGCTCTATATATTTAAAGGTCAATATAAAAAAGCAGAAGACCTGCTTGTAGGTGTGAAGTCAAAAATAGCAAGATAATAATAACCCACGGGTTAACCCGTGGGTTGTACGTGTTAACAGCTACAGCCATCATGGGAGCCGCCACAAGCATCACATCCATTGCTATATTCAGGTGAATCGCTTATATTAATGACTTTAATGTGGAAATGCAATGTTTTCCCTGCCAATGGATGATTCATATCAACAACTACCTCGTCATCGCCGATTTCTTTAATGACGGCGGGTATTTGTGAACCGTTGTCCATCTGCAAAGCAATGGTCATGCCAATTTCAGGTTTAAACTGCTGTTGCACCTCTTCAAGGGGGAATGCATATAATAGATTTTCATCGTAGTCACCATAACCATCTTCAGGTGTAATAACGATATCTTTTTCTTCATCAAGTTTCATGCCAACCACTCCTTTGTCCAGACCGGGGATTACCATGCCGGCACCTATCTGGAATTCAAAAGGTGTACCATCAAGGCTTGAATCAAACACCTGACCATCATCAAACGTGCCGGTGTAGTGAATGGCTACATATTTACCTTCTGTTACCATAAAAACTCCTTAATAATTATAATTGGCAATTGCTCATTGTATCAACTAACGATGCTGTAATCAAATAGGTAAGAGGAAGGATTATACGATGATTAAAGCATTATACTGTTGCAGTATTTTACAAAAAGCAATATATCCTTACCACAATACAATACACTATGTTGATGTCAATATCAATATTTTTTACAACAATTACATGCTATTGATGAGAAAAAAATAAGCTGTCATCAGTTGTTATGACAGCTCTGGAACTGTTCATTTTTTTAGTTTGTGCACGTTCATAACAGTGCCCTCAGGCCCCCATGCTTCTGACTGGCTATAAAAGCATTTTTCGTTGCTGTTCCATATAAAAACAGTAGCTCCCCCAACTGGCTTTTTATTTTCATCGACAGTAAAGTGTATCAGTAGTTTTTTTATCGGCAATTTTCCAGTGAATGGTTTTAACTGGATTATCAGCATTGTCAGGATTGGTGATAGTTCCTGTGTTATTTGACTTGAATTCACAGGTTGTGCATATATCATAAGTGTATAGTAAATCTGGATTGTTTGCCGGGTATCACAAAAAATCATTGACATTTATGCAATACTATTTTATAATATGCAATAATAAATGGAGGTGTCATGAAATCTATACAGATAGGTTTTATTGGGCTGGGACGCATTGCCGATCTTCATTATCTGGGATATACCAATAATAAACAGGCAAAGGTATATGCGGTGTGCGATAGTAACCTTGAACTTGCACAGAAAAGAAAAAAACAATGGAATGCCGAAAAAGTATATACCGATTACCGTGATCTTGTAGCTGATGCACATGTTGATGCCGTTGAAATTCTAACCCCTCACTCGCTCCATGAATCAATGACGGTAGCTGCCGCTCATGCCGGAAAACATATTGCACTGCAAAAACCCATGACGGTTGACCTGAAAAGTTCCGACCGCATAATTGCTGCGACAGACACTGCCGGTAAAATTTTTAAGGTTACCGATAACTATCCATTTTACCCGCCTATCAGGCTGGCAAAAAAGATTATAGATAACGGCGAAATTGGAAAACCTATTGCCCTGCGCATAAAATTTATTGGAGGAGGCAGCGGCGGGTGGCATGTGCCGCCAGAAGCATGGCAGTGGCGGATTAAGGAAAATACCGAGAGCGGTGGCATGCGCGGGCTTGATACATTTGATCATGGACATCACCTATGGACAACAGCATGGTATTTATGCGGCGGTGTTGAAAAGACAGCAGGATGGATTGACTCAATTGATGGCATTATTGATGCTCCTGCAGTCATGATGTGGAAGTATGACAATGGATGTTACGGCTCAATTGAGTTTGTTCATTTGCCTTCGCTTACCATCCCCTGTAAATATTATGCCAATGATGAGTGGATAGAGGTAAGTGGCACTCATGGTATAGTAGTTATACGTCGATGTACGGGGAGTATTAATAAAGGCCCGGTTGTTGGAGTTTTTACTAACAAGGGATGGAAAAACTACAATGTTCCATCCGACTGGAGCCTTGGATTTGTGGGCGCTACCCATAATTTTATAAACGCAATTCTTGGTAAAGAAGAGCCCATGCTTTCAGGAAGGGATGCACGTGAAATTTTGCGCTTTTCTTTAGCAATTCAAAAATCGGCCCGGCTTAACAGGGAGGTTTATACACACGAACTGGACAGCAAATTTCCCTCACTTTACTATGTTCGCCACCACTGCAAAGAGCTCAAGGCAAAAAAGCCCAAAAAAAGCATTGCTGAGCGCCTTGGCTTATCGGCAAACTTTGCAAAATATGCGCCACAGGCAAAAGAGCTGACCCGGCAATTTATAAAGCGGTATAATCCCGAGGCAGCAAAACAGTGGACAGTAACTATCGCCCTGCATATAAAAAAAGAGGGCAATGCCGATGAGTTTCTGTACAGCATTGCAATTAATAATGGCGCGTTGATGGTAAAGGAAGGGGCGCTCCCTGAAAAATGGGACATGAAGATTACCGCGCAGGCAGGCGTATGGGCTGCAATTTTACTCAAAAAGAAACGCATTGAAATGGCGTATCTTCAGGGGTTGCTGAAAATTGAAGGGAAGTCGGAAGAGGCGCTGCGATTGCGTTCAGCATTTGGAATTTGATTGAGGGGAGGTTTCGTATGAAACAGAGTATAGCACAAACCGGTTTATCACTCATAACAAAATTAGGATATGCCGTTGGTGATTTTGGCGCCAACATGGTGTTCCAGTCGGTAGTTCTTTTTTTAATGTTTTATTTAACAGATGTTTTTTTGATACCTGCGGGAGTTGCCGGCACAATTTTTTTAATTGCAAAGATATGGGATGCAGTAAGCGACCCAATGATGGGGTACATCAGCGATAGAACAAAATCACGGTGGGGGCAGAAGCGGCCATATCTTCTTTTTGGTGCGCTGCCTCTGGGTATTTGTATGATGCTACTTTTTTATACTCCTGCGCTTGAAGGTTCATCAAAAACAATGTATGCGCTGGTGATGTTTTTGCTGGTATGCACTGCGTACACCGTTGTTAATATTCCTTACGGCGCTTTGACGGCAAACCTTACCCTTGATACCAACGAACGCTCACGCCTAACCGGTTACCGTATGTTTTTTGCGATACTGGGCACATTATTTGTAGCAGGGGCAACAAAGCCTCTTGTTGGTTTGTTCGATAGTTCCGTTGAAGGGTGGCGCTTTATTGGAATGTTGTACGGCGCCATAGCAGCATTTTTTACCCTTGTAACATTTGCCACAGTAAAGGAGCGCATACAGCATAAGGATACCGATGAATATCATCTGCGCGATATTGCCACAACGTTAAAGGTAAATAAACCGTTTATTTTTTTATCGATAGGTGTGTTTTTACATTTGTGTGCAATAGGCGTGCTGGCATCGATGGTAAATTATCTGCTCAAGTATAATTATGCAAAAGAGGAATTTGTTCCGGTTGCATTTTTATGTATGTTTGCAACAGCGGCGGTGGCAATACCTCTATGGGTTTTTTTATCGCAAAAGATGGGCAAAAAACATGCATTCAACGCAGGTATGGGGATGCTTGCTGTTATACTGCTTGTTTTGTTTTTTGTTAAGGAATTTAATAGTGTTCTTTTTATTGTGCTATTCGTCATTGCGGGTATCAGCATCTCCACCGTGTTCTTCAGTCCATGGGCAATGATCCCCGATACTGTTGAATACTCGCAGTGGAAAACAGGCATACGCAGAGAAGGCATTTTGTATGGATTTTTTTATTTCAGCCAGAAATTAGCAGCAGCCTGTGCGGGATTTATCATCGGTATTGGGCTAACGCTGTGTGGCTACTTGCAACCGTTTCTTGTTGATAACACATTAACCTCCCGAATGCAGACTGAAGGTGCGCTTACCGGTATACGGCTGCTGAGTACCATTATCCCCATGCTGCTTATTATCGTCGGTATTGTGTTTATATGGCTTTTCCCCATTGATGAGAAAATGCACCGGAAGATAGTGGAAGAAATTGGGTAAGGTGGTTATGTAAAAATTCATTAAAAATCATCAGAACAATTAACAAATTGCAATTAATGTAGTACATTGTAAACATGATTTATTATGATAAGGAAGTTCAAAAAGCAATTAAGAAGAGTGATATTCCGACAAAGATAGTAAAACGATTTCATAATGCCTTTGTATCGCTTGATTTAACAAAAGATTTGAATTTGTTTGATGTCAAAAAGGTGAAAGGAAGTTTTAGAAGAAATTATTGTCGATTACGGAAAGGAAAATTCAGGACAATGTTCTTTATAGAAAATGATGACTTTTATATTGTTTATATAGGAAAGCGAGAGGAGGTATATGATCAATGGCAGTAACAAGTGTACGATTTAATGCAAAAGAGGAAAAGATAGTAAAGATTCTTAAAAAACATTATAACTGTGACGCTTCCACGCTCATAAAAAAATCCCTGTGGGAATTATATGAGGATATAAAAGATAAGATAATAGAAGCCTTTGAAAAGTGTGAAAAGGGTGGAAAGACAAAGTTTGTAACCATTGATAAAATGGTACAATAATTATAATTGTTTATAATTGAAAGAAAAGCCTCTTGTGTACAGTAGTAAAGCCTGGTTGCTATATCATAATGCTTATGTTTCCTGCATAGTATGCCACCAAACATTACCTATTAAAAATACATTAAAACTTCTTTAAAAAGTTTACATATCGTTGTCATGATGTAACATTGTCATATATATTATTTTTTTGTTGCGCAAATATTCTATTGTTATGAACTTACAAATAGGTATATCATTTTTTTCTATAATGTATTTATTATACAATTTTGTATTATTATGAAAAGGATAGCATGACTGATGGATTATGTATACATACCGGTTAGGCTAACGATATATCTTTTATAACAGGAGGGTATTATATATGAATCTTAAAAAACTGATACGCAATTATTTGAGCTTTGTCAATTTCAGCACAATGATTCAATTAACAATGCACTGGCTCTGGTTCAGGCGAAAACGGGTCTTTTTTATCTTTGAAGGTCGTGAATACACGTATAACGAGGTGTATAAACAGTCAAAGCGCTATGCAACATTTTTTTTAAGCATGCGTAAAAAGCTTATTGAAAGTGGAAGGTTGCATGACAATCAAAGGCTTGCTTTTGGCGTTTACATGGATAACAACCCGGAATTTATCTTTGCCTCGTTTGGTGCGGGTTTGAGCAACTCTATCCTCTTTGCTATCAATACCGGATTCAGAGGGGAAACACTGGCAAAGGTTATAGATCAGGCAAACATCTCGTTTCTCATTATCAATGAAAGCACAGTACATGAGGTTGCACCAATCATCAACAATAGTACGGTGATTCATGCAGATGACATCTATTATGCTGGCAACAACAATGGTTACGCTGCTCAGGGGTTCCACTCCCTTGAGGAAGCTGTTGACCATGCTCAGCATGAAAATATCCCCAAAAACTATCGAACAAAAATTGATAATTTTAGTCCCGTCATTGTCATCTATACCTCCGGCACATCAGGGCTGCCCAAAGGCGTTCCCTGTACCCATATTAAACTGGTGGGAGCAGGATTTATTGTGCAATTTGCCGTCCATCTCAATAAAAATGATCGCGGTTATATTTCCATGCCGTTGTTTCATTCCAATGCATGGTATATTGGAATTTTGCCGCAATTGATTGTTGGCGGAAGCTTTGTTTTGAAAAGGCGTTTTTCTGCCAGCGCCTTTGAGGAGGATATGCTGCGCTATGGAGTAACCTTCCTTAACTATGTTGGGCAGCCACTGCATTACATTATTGAAGCACTGGAGCGCAAGTATGGCAGCGGTGAAGCGGTGGAAGCAGCGCTGGCACATCATCCGCGCAATAAATTTCGCAAAGCGTATGGAAACGGTGCAACGGTGACCGATCGTATAAAATTAAAGCGCTACCTGGGCATGGAGCACATTTACGAGATTTATGGTTCAACCGAAGCGGTTATTACCACTGCCAACCTTCCGGGGGACCCAATCGATTCTGTTGGCAGGGTTGATTCATCTATCAAAATATTGAATGAAGAAGGGAAGGAGTGCGAGCCGGGCATAGTAGATGAAAATGGAGCTCTGATTAATTATGATAAAGCCGTGGGCGAGATATGCCGTAAGGTTGGCGATAGTAACCTTAGATTTGAAGGATATTTTGGGAATGAAAAGGCAACCAGTCAAAAATTTCGTGATGGGTGGTACCATTCGGGAGATCTGGGGCACATACGAATCATCAATGGCAGACGATATTTGTTTTTCAATGGCCGAACTGATGACTGGATTCGCAAGGATGGCGAAAATTTTTCTGCTGAGAACGTTCTTGATTATGCACACAGAATTCCAGGCGTGGACATTGCAATTGCTTACGGCATCCCCAGCGAGGTTTCCGATGAAAAGGTTATGATTACCATACAGATGAAAGAGGGCGCATCTTTTAATCCTGATGAAGTGTACCACTGGTTTATGCAGCAGCAGAAAGAGGGTGGGATGGACCCAAAGTGGATGCCGGATTACATTAGAATAATTGATAAATTTTCTGTGACCAATACACAAAAAATTATGGTGAGGCCCTTTAAAAAAGAAAACTTTAATCTTGATAACAACCCCACCATGAAAATTTATTTCCGCCAGCGAGGCGACAATACCTACAGGCTTTTAACATACGATGAGTTTGTTAAAATCAAAGAAGCATTTAAGACAAATGGCAGGGAGGCTGTTTTATCACGAAACTGAAAAAATCTGTGATTATGGATAAATGATGGTGTAGCTTTTTAATGAACCTGTTTCTGGAGCTGGTGCAGGAGCAACGTTTTTTATTTGTTGCATGTTGTTCATGACAATGGTACTATAATTTTATAGTACCATCATCCTTGATTGGTAAAGGAATTGGATATGGAACAATTGCGCAGCTTTACAAGCCCATTTGATATATCACGATGCAAAGAATGCGGGGAATGCTTGCACCAATGTCCGGTTTTACAGATGAAACCTGATGAAGCTATCAGCGAAAGGAAAAAATTAAACAGAGGCAGGGTTTCTGCAAAAATAATGAAGCGGTGTACCACCTGTTTTGCCTGTAACCTTGTGTGTCCGCAGGGATGTAATCCTGCTCAGCAGATAATTGACCTATGGCATAATGCATACCGCAGTAAAGGTCTGCCGCTGAGAGCAAGGTATTTTGACCCCAATCATAGTACAAACTTCCGCACCTATGTCGTTGACAGGCTGCCGTATGACGAGCGAGCACTGATTGAAAAATGGAAGGATACCTCTGAATGTGCGGAAATATTGTATCCCGGCTGCAATATCATTACCGCCCCTTATTTAACACAAACATCGCTTCTGGAAGGGCTGGAAATTAGAGGAAGCCTTGATGTTTGCTGCGGCGAAACCTATTACCGCATGGGGCTTATCGATGAGATGTACAAAGTGGCGGAACGTCTGGAGCGATATTTTAAAAAGTTAGGCGTGCGGAAGATGATCATCCCCTGTACAGCAGGGCGCAACATGTTTACCAATGTCCTTCCATCATCTGGCGTTAAATTTGATTTTGAGGTTGTGCATATACTTCCCTGGCTATGGGAACGGATGGAAAAAGGTGAGATAGTAATCAAAGAAAAATTAAATATGACTGTGACAGTACAGGAATCATGCTACGGCAAGATTTTCGGCAATGATTATATGGATATTCCGCGAAAGATTCTCAACAGCATAGGTGTACAGGTTATTGAAGAAAAATTGATCAGAAGCCATGCTCTCTGTTGTGGCATTGCCGGAGGCTTCAGTGTTAAATCGGGATATCATCCTGTTGATATTGCTCATGAAACGTTTCGCTCTCTTGGGTTAGCTAAACAAACGGGTGCTGATGCCATTGCAGTTTACTGTGCAGGTTGCCTCCAGATGCTTACGGTGGGGCAAATTTTATATCCATTCAATAGAATGCCGGTGTATCACATTCTGGAACTTTTGCAGATGGCAATTGGCGAAAAACCTGCACGGCTTAACAAAAACAGAGCACAAACATTGTTTGCTGGCGTTTTAAAACATCAGGTACCACTGCTGTTCTCGTTAAACCGTCACAGGGTTGATGTAAAAAAGCTGGATTTTTAAGCATGAAACAATACCGCTGGTTTCGTGACAATCGCTGCCGTGTATGTGGTCAATGCCTTTCTTTTTGTCCAGTAGTTTCGCTCCCAGCCGGTGCAGCACGCAGGGATAGAATCATTGCACGGGAAGGCTCAATTAATGAGTCACTATCGCTATCATATTGTACAACCTGCAACGCTTGCAACGTTATATGCCCAACACAATCACATCCATACGAGCTTGTTCTGGAACGTTATGATGAAGCCCAGCGCAATAAAGGCCTGCCGGGGATTGCACGATTGGTTTTCCCCAATGAGTATCTGAATATATGGGCAATAACAGGGGCTCTTTTGACTCGGAAAGAAAAACACTTTTTAAAACAGTGGGAAAACAATCTCCATGAAAAGCATAGCACCATTATGCTAACCGGATTTTATACAAACCTTGTTCCTTTTCTTTTAGACCATGTAATGTTTCAAAATTCCACCATTCCCATTGCGGGGAGTGAAGGGTTATGGGGATGTGGTGGTGATGCTCATAAGCTGGGACTTGTTGACATCACTGAAAAGGTGGCTTTGCTGTTGAAAAACAAGCTCCATTCCATGAAGGTTAAAAAGGTTATCTGCTTTATGGAAGCCGAGGCAGCCATGCTTCAGGAGATACTTCCCCAGTATTATGGCATTGATTATAATATCACTATAATCCCGATAGAAGAATGGCTTTTGCAGCAAATAAAACAGGGCGATATTACAATAAGTGCTCCCCTTGCCATACGGATTGCCGTGCATGATAATTGCATGTCACGATACCTCAACGGCAAACCGCAAAAAACAATGCGCGAGATTGTAAAACGGTGCGGCGGCTTATCTGTTGAGATGGAGCATGCAAAAGAAAAATCGCTGTGCTGCGGATGGGCAGCCACAATACCATCGCTTTACCGCAATGCCTCACTTTTTGGAATTGCCCTGTATCTGCTGTATAGCCTTGACAAAAGGCTCTGCGAGGGTGTGGATGCAAAGGCTGATGTAATGGTGACAGGCTGCCCTGCTTGCTACATCTTCCTTTCAGTTGCGCAGTATGTAACCAGACGAAAAATAAAAATAATGCATCTTACTCAGGTTGTTTCGTTAGCAGCAGGGCAGCCGCATAATGCTATGATGGATAGGCGTGTCCGGGATATTCTTGCAGGGATTATATTTTTTTTGCTGCGATGGATTTCTTCCCGTTCTGTCCGTGAGCATTTCCATCCTGCATCGCCTCAAACTGATGATGTCCAGACAATCCCTGTACTTAACAAATCCGATGCAAAAACTCTGCAAAGGATACGCAGCATTCTGGATAGCCCTCTGTTAACAAATCGTATCACGCAATGGCTGATTGCGATGATGGTACGGCTGGCTGTCCGTTTGTATGGGCTATGCCTTGCATTCAAAAGAAAACAATTCATTCGCAAACAGTGCTCAAAGGTGTCTGGATAGGTACCGGTAAAAAAGCTCATGGCGGCAGTGACAGGGATGCATTGCGTAAATAGCAGTTACTGCAAGGAGTAACCGGACAGGAGTTGTCCCCACCTGTTCACCAGCCCTGTCGGTGATATTCCTCCTGAACCTGTGAACACCAGCTGCCAACATTCCAGCTGCCAAATACACCCATGCCGCCAAGCTCGTTTTGACCATAATATACCGGAACATGTATGAGCGATAGTCCCCTGTATTGATCTGCTTTCTGTAATGCCTGCATCAATTCAGAAGGGGTGTAACCGCCATAGATACCCTGCACACCATGAACCGAATGAGCCATCGCAACATAATCTACAGCAACACTATCCGATGTTTTGTATTCGCTGCCATACTGAGCATACTGCAAGCCGGTGATGGCTGCCATCCTTCTGTTGTCAAAAATAATGATGGTAGCGTTGGCACCGTGCTCAACACCATCAATTAAAATCTGTGGATTCATTATAAAACTGCCATCACCGCAGAAAGCCATCATCTTTTTGTCAACAATGCCGGAAACAAGCACCGATGATGATGCAAAGCCCATATACGATGCTCCAGTCTCGGTTATGGTTTGCTTCTCGTGCTTATCTTCAATAATCTGGAAGCCATTAGCCTGCACATCGCCGGCGTCAAAAACTTTTATATAATTGTGTTCATCCGCAAAATCGCATGCTGTCTTTATTGCTGCAGGCTGTGTGAGCACATCCCGCTTCCACATCTCATCAAATAGTACCGGGCAATCAAAGCGCTGCTGCTTCAATGCCTGCCATTGTGCTTTCTTTTCCTGTAATGCTAAAAACCATTCAGAGTGACTATCGCCCATAGAAAAGCCGTTAGCCCGCAGGTGCTCAATCCACCGTTGCAGGTTACCCTGTGCGTCGCCAACAACTGAAACACAGCGGTTATAGTGAGCTGCGTGAAATGGATTGACATTAAAGTTGACGATGGAACGCGCATTCTTCCATGCAGTGCCCGAGCAATCCCACTGACACACGCCGCGTGCACCTATAACAATGATGCAGTCAGCTTCCATTGCAAAGTTGCCGGACAGTGAACCCTTGGAACCGCCCACGCCCATGTACCTGGGATTGGTGTAGGGAACGATGCCGGCGCTTGAGGGACCGCTGACAATAGCGGCATCAAGCAGGTTGGCAAGCGTTTCAATATAACTGCCGCAACCCCGTGCGCCGTTACCAATCTTAATGGTTACCCGCTTTGCATTTTTTGCCAGCGCGGTTGCCTTTTCAAAAACAGCATCATCGTAGCACACAACAGGAACATGGCGATGTGCATGGGGAAGCTGCAAAAGATTAAAGTGTGTAAGCACTGCCGGCTGTACATTCATGGGCGCAAGCAAAAAAAACGGTTGAGCAAACGGCAGCCCTTTTGTGCACACCGCTCCGCGTTTAAGCGCAGAGATAACGCTCCATGGCTCGTACAGTGCATAGGCATTCCCCATGACACTGCACAGCTTAAGGAACAGCGCCTGCTCATCCTTTGGTATTTGCTGCATGTTGAAGCCTTCATCATGGGTTGTTTCATCGCCATATATGTGGTAAACGCCGGCACCGTTTGATGCTGATGCCAGCGAACCTGCAAATGCATGTAATGCACCGGGCCCTATTGACGTAACAACCGCCGCCACTTCGCCGGTGAGCATATTGAGCATGGTAGCGGCATGCGAAGCTGCCGTCTCGTGTCTGAGGTTATAGGTGTGCACCAGTCCGTGATATTCGTAAATACGGAGGACCTCCGCAATGGCGGTTGAACCATGTCCAAAGATGCCAAAATACCTGGTCACACCCTGTTGTAACAATCCAAGTACAAGAGCTTCTGAAACAGTGATGTCCTGGTACTGTGCGATAGTTCCCTGTAAAACAGCTTTGTGCAATGAGCTGTGACGTGCAATGGCAGCCGCTCTTTGCTGTATGCCTGTGTTCATGATGGTAGCTCCTTTGAAAAATAGCATTATTCTATCAATGTCATTCCGGGCTTGACCCGGAATCCAGATAGGTAACAGAGCGCCTGAAACCAGGAATATGGTTCAGGATGGCTGTCACCAAATATTTTTATCCCGTATGATTGTCCATAATCCAGCCATCGTGAACTACGATATCCTTGCTACGATGGCATGTTTAAGTTCATCGTCAAGCGATGGTACATCCATACTATCAATAAAGCCAGGATATTCTAAAGCAGGCTTTACCACCTCATCGGGCAATGCCTGCATAATGTGTGCCATGGAAGCATGCGTCAGATTTGAAATGGCAGATAAAAGCTGGCGGGAGCTTTGCTGTGATTCTTTACGGTGCGCTGGATAGCCGTTTCCCCATTGAACCGAAAACAATGCGTCAAATATAAAAGTAAGGTTTTGCTCTGATGCCCACCCGTATCCCTGATTAAGCATAAGCGAGATACAGTTGCCGCCATTAATCTGCGCAAAAAGCCATGCATCAAGCGGTGTTACAATATGTCCGCACATTACAGCGGGATATTGCATTACAGCGTTTAAAAATCCCTGTCCGGTACCACACCCTCCAACAACAAGGTCAACCCGTTTTGCGTTTAACAGCAAAGCGGCCATCAATCCCGTGTGAATGTAGGTAATTTCCGGCGACTGTCCGCTTATGGTCATGCCTGCATTGATAATTTCATGTCCTCTGTTTTGTAACGCCTGCATGATATCAGCATTTTTATCCGCGGCACTTGTTTCGTTTATAACTGCAATCTTCATGATGCTCCTCCTATCCTCAGGAGTGTACGTGCCTCATCAGGGGTAGCAATGTCTCTGCCAAGTTCTTTTGCAAGCCGCACAACCCTTTCCACTAACTGTGCATTTGATGTTGCAAGCTTCCCCTTATGATAAAACACATTGTCTTCAAGCCCTGTTCTAACATTACAACCTGTAAGTATTGCCATGGTGTTCATGGTAAGCTGATATTTGCCAATACCGGATACATTGCAAATACTGTTGTCTGGTAGATGACGCAGCATCGTTAAAAAATTTTCAGGCGTACCGGGATATCCTCCCATGCCATTGACGCCCATGACTAAATTTATATAATATGGTAAAGCAAGTAGATTCTTTGCAATGAGGTTTTCAACCTCAAGGAACATGGAAGGGTTGTAAACCTCCAGTTCAGGCTTTATGGTCCGCTGTAACATTGCCTGCGCAAAGGCTTCAATTTCATGGCGATAGTTATGGAAAGGGAGCTGTTTGCCCTGATAAAAAAACACCACCGAGCCGCAATTGAGCGAAGCCGAGTCGGGATGTGCATCAAGCGATGCAATGCGCTCCTCTACAGGAAGCCCCGGACCGCCGGTTGTATTTTGAATGATAACAGGACATTTGCTTTTAATACCGTTGTTGATTGTAGCAAAAATATCTTTCGATGCAGTTTGGTTCCCATCCCTGTCACGCGCATGGATGTGGACAATTGCCGCTCCTGCGTTGTAGCAATCGTACGCAGCCTGTATAATCTCGTCGGGCTGTTCAGGTAATGCCGGATTTGCTTCCTTGCCATGAATCCCGCCGGTCAGGGCTGCGGTTATGATAAGCTTTTGCATATTACACCTCGTGCTGAATAATTTTTCCCCATTGCATTAAAGCATACACTGCAACAACCCAGTGACTGATTTCATGAAACACCGGTATGCCTGCATGTATTAATCTATTGTTCATGCGTTGTGAATACGTGCCTTCAGTGCAACTGCAAACAATGGGTTTTTTTTGTAAATCAGAATGCCTTTTCATCTTTTCAATGATTGCCTCATCAAGCGGTGTATTCTGGAAAACAAAAAACGGCATAATGATATCCACGCCGTCGTCATTCATAAGCTGCTGCAATACAAAGTCATAATCATCGGAGGTGGCTGAACCAGTCACATCAACAGGATTATGCACAATGTAAAAAAAGCTGAAATGCTCCCGCATGGTTTTTTTTGTTGTATCTGACAGCGGCGCAAGCACAAGGTTTTTCTGCGGGAAGAGGTCAAGTGCATTGACCATTGGTCCCGCACCGTTTGAAACCAGTGCAACACGGTTGCCTTTTGCAGGCGGCTGCATGGATAACGCCATACATGCTGCAAAGCATTCATGCAGGCTATCGGTAAGTATCGCACCGGCATCCTGCAACATGTCATGGTACAGCGTATAACTTCCGCCATACGCCCCGGTGTGCGATATCGCGGCCTGTGACGATATGTCGCTCCTGCCTGTTTTATACACTACCACCGGTTTGTGTTTTTTTATTGCATGAGCTATCGCTTCAGCATATTTTTTTCCCTTTTGCAGACCTTCAATATAGCTGCCAATAACACCGGTGCCGGCATCATCCATCAAATACGAAATAAGATCACCCTCATCAACATCAACACGGTTGCCGTAACTTACCATTATATGTAAACCTGTAGTTTGTGCCAGTTCCATAAATGTGACTCCCCATGTGCCGCTTTGAGTTATGAAGCTGATGGTTCCCTGCGGCGGGCGGGTAAACCTGTCTCTATGATAAAAGAATGAATCAAACCGTGAGAGTGAGTTAAACACGCCAATGCAATTTGGCCCAATAATGCGTATATCATAGCATTTTGCTTTTGCTTCAATTTCTTTTTCCAGCTTTTCACGCGTGCCCCCCAGCTCTTTGCCGCCGCCGGAGATAATGATTGCATTATGGCAGCCTTTTGCATGCATCTGGTCAAGAATTTCAGGTACCATCTGTAAATCAACCGCGATGATAACGACGTCAGGTGATTTTGCAAGCTCATTGATTGAATGATATGCGGTAAGCCCAAGCACCTCTTTTTGATGGGGATTGATGGGATAGATATCTCCTAGAAAGCCCCCATTGATAAGGGTGTCAACAATAACGTTGCCTATTTTGTTGACAACCGTTGAAGCGCCTACCACGGCAACACTTGCTGGATTAAAAAAAGTATGCAGATGCTGCACAGCAGGTTTTTCAACAATGAAAGGATCGGGGATGGGTGCATGGTAAAAGGTAAATGACGCATCGGCAACAACGCAGCTTTTTTCATCAACAATAATTGGATTAAAATCTATGGATTGTATATACCGGGCGCCATCACAAATCAACCTGTTTAAATTCATGAAGCATTGTATCAATGGTTTGCAATCTATTGTTGGAATATTTCTATACCCCATCAGAAGAGGATAGCATCGCAATCTGGAAAGCATGGACATCACATCCTCTTCAGTAACCGGCGCATGGTGAAACACCACATCCTTAAACAGATCAGTATAAATGCCGCCAGAACCCAGCATGACGGTAGGTCCAAACACAGGGTCATTGGTATAGCCGGCAATCATTTCTATATGGCCATGACATTGTTCTTCAACAAGTATCCCATTATAGCCTGCTATGTTTTTTTGTTTCATGGAGCTGTCGAGCATGGAAAAACATTCTTTTAATTCGTCATAACTTTTAATACCTGTTATGACACCACCAATCTCGGTTTTGTGCAGCAATCGTCCGCTTACCTTGCACACAACGGGGAATGTAAGCAAGGTTGAAGCTTCCTTTAGCTGTGCGATAGTTGTTACAAATTTTCCTTTTGGTGTGGGAATGGCATAGCGTGATACTATGTGCTTTGATTCTATTTCAGGCAGGATTACGTTGCCGGATGCTATAAGCTCATTATGCAGCTTTTTAAAGTCAAAACCGGCGTTATTCATTGGATGCCTCTTTTGCATTGTTAGCTTCCTCCGCACTTTTGACAATATACTCTGATGCGATGGCGGGGATAAAGATGCAGGCAATCATAAGCGGTTCGTTTCCTGTGTTCATTGTTTTATGCTCTGACCCCGGCGGAGCATACAGTGCGGTGCCTGGTTTAATTTTGTATTCCATGCCTTCAAACCATGCTTTGCCACTACCGGACATGAAGATCATAAGCTCGCCCGATGTATCATGTACATGAAAATCAGTACAGCCGCCGTTTGGAGCAAGCGTTGACAGGATGAAGGTAAAATCGTTAATTGAGCGGTTTGTATCGGGTGATAGTATCACTTTTAATTCCCGTTCAAATGGCCTGCCAACGGTGGTACCGTTGATTGTTGAAAAATCTATGAACATAATCCATGTACCTCCATCATTACAATGTGCTATGATGAACCTCCCTGCTATAGGGGGCTTTACTCTTCATCGACTCATCGACATCATAAGCATTTACCTGCCACAATGACTATCTCAGAATTTCAATTATGGTAAATCCAGAGACCTGACCGGATATATCATGGTGCCATTACCATAGCTTCTGAAGCGCGAAACATGCATATATGTGATGCTGCATTATGAGCTGTCGCCATGACAGGTTTCCTTCAGCACCGTTTCCTTTAATTTCAACGATAGCATATATGCCTTGCTGATATTGTGTATTATGCAATATTATTGCATAAATGTCAACAACTTTTTTGGAGAAAGCATAAAAATTGCTCATTTATCATAAAAAAATTAGTACTTGACACTATAGCGTGCATTGTCATTGCATAGTATGAAACATAAGGAGATGGAATGTGGCGCAGTTAATTCAATCATTAGAACGGGGCTTGCGTATTTTAGAGATACTTGGCAAATCCGATAAACCGCTTTCACTGGGCGAAATAACGCAATTTTTTGATATCGACAAATCATCAATTTTTAGATTATTGAGCACGCTGACACAAAATAATTTTGTATATCAGGATGCTGAAACAAAAAAATATATGCTTGGTTTCAAGATTATGGAGCTTTCAGGTGCGTTTGGCGAGCAAACGAAAATTGAAACGTTTTTACGGCCGGTTTTAAAAGCTGTATGCGACAAAACCAGACAGAATACTCACCTTGCAATATTACATGGACAGGAGGTGGTATTCATTGCTGTTGAACAGCCGCGCAATGGGATAAGTATGCACATATCTGTTGGCACCCGCGAACCTGCGCATGCCACTGCTTTAGGAAAGGTGCTGATTGCTTTTACACAAAAAAATGAGCAGGAATTACTATTACAGGGTATAGTGTTTACACACTATACTCCCCATACAATAGTTGATGGTGATGAATACCGTAATCATCTATCGTCAATTGTTCAAAACAGGTATGCGGTTGATGATGAAGAATACCGATTGGGTGTTGTGTGTATCGCAGCACCGGTATTCAACCACCGTGGCGAGGTTGAATACTCAATAGGGATATCCGGACCAAAAGATCAGATAAGCCCACATATTGCTGATTACATCACTGTTGTTCAGGATGCCGGAGCGGAATGCTCACGATTACTGGGCATGTCTTCCCGGTAACTATCACTCATATTCAAAATACCAGTATGCACCTTCTTTTACAAAGATTAATGTCATACCATTGTAAACGGTAACCGTTGCCTGTGCATTGTTTATTGTTATATCGGTAACGGGTTGTTGCAATGCCTGCAAAATGACATCATCACCTTCTATTGATGCAATTGTTTTTTGCAGGCTCAGGTATTGCGGTATGGTTAGATTTTTTAAACTGGCGGCACTTATCCGGTAGTGTTTTGCAAAGGATGACAGTTGTGATTGATTCATTGAACCTATGAGCTGTATTGCGTTTTGTATGCGTTTTTTACTGTTTGTAGAAAGCAGTTGCGCAACCTTTGCCATGTCACCACTGGTATATGAATCCGATAGTTGCTGCAATGCCTGCTGGGGTGTAAGTGGTTTTGATGTGCCGCAGGCAACAATGAAAGAAATGAGCAGTAAATGTATCAATATACGCATGTAAATGAATCTCCTATCTTTTCTACTATCATATTATCAATAAGACGTGTTGGTCCAAAGAATGCTGCTACAGCAATCACCGATTTATTGTTTAAAGAGTCAACAGGTTGCAATGTTTCATAATCAACTATCGAAATATAATCAATCTTTTTTGGCTTACCTGCTGCAATAATGTCGGTCATAGCTGGTATGATTGTGTTAGCCTGTATAATACCGTGCTGAATGAGCTCTTCAGCTTTTTTCAATGATCGGTACATACAGGTTGCATTGGTTCGGTCATCCCCTTTTAAATGAACATTACGCGAGCTCATTGCAAGCCCATCGCTTTCGCGGATAATGGGTGCAACAATAATGTCCAGTGGAAAATTTAAGTCCTTTACCATTTTCTGAATAATGACGGCTTGCTGAATGTCCTTTTGACCAAACACCGAAACATCCGTTTGTACTATGTTGAAAAGTTTTGCAACAACGGTTAAAACACCTCTGAAATGGCCGGGGCGGGCCGACCCGCACAAAAAGCTGGTCATCATTTCAATATCTATATAGGTAAGCCTATTTTGATACATCTCGCTATCATCCGGAAGAAATATCAAATCAACACCAGCCTCTTTTGCCAGTGCAAAGTCCCGGTCATAGTTACGCGGATAGGTATCATAGTCTCTGGGGTCATTGAATTGCATTTTGTTAACAAAGATACTCATAACCTGAAAATCAGCGTGTTGTTTACAAATGTGTACAAGGCTCAGATGCCCCTGGTGTAAATAGCCCATGGTTGCAACAAACCCAATCCTTTTATTGTTGGTGCGCTCCTTTTTAATTATATCGCGCAATGCATCAATGGTATGGATAATTTCCATGGTTGTTTTACCTCAACAATTAAATGTATGTTTTTGCTTTTTTGCAGCAATGAGCATCATGTCGCCCAGATACAATTTTTTTGCCAATCCATCGGCAACGGTTCTCAGCATACTGCCTGCTTTGCCAATACCACTGCCATAGGTAGCAAACCGTGTAATGGTAAAGCCCTTTAATTGCAACAATTTTGCAAGCGATAAATATGAAAAAAAGTAAAGGTGATGAGGGAAATTATAGTATCGCCACTGCTTACCAAACAAGATGCGGGGCGACCATATACTGCTGCGGCAGGTTGAGATATACAACAAGCCATCATCATGCAGCAATGAAAAAATTTTTTCAAGGAACCTATCGGGGTAATGGAGGTGCTCAATGGTTGCCCATAAGGTAATCAGGTGGTAGGTGCTGGTAAAATTGAATGTTAAAAAGTCACCACAATAGGCATCAACATGGAGCTGTGTGGTTGCGTAATTGATGCAGTCAGGTGCAATATCAATGCCACTGGATTTCCAGCCGCGTTTTGCCAGATAATCAACAAAATAGCCTGCAGCACATCCTATATCCAGAGCATACCGCGTATCAGGCAATGTTGATTCAAATTCATAAAAGTTTAAATCGGCTAAGTTTAATGCAAGCAATCGCGAAACCTCGTTTTGCATGTCTTTTGAAAAATAGTTGCTATAGCCGCGGTCAGTACGTTTATCAAAATACCCTTTGTAATACTGTGGCATATCGTTGTAAAAGGGGCGGGGATTTACAAATTCAAGGCCGCAATGTTTACAGCGCACCAGTGTAAACATCTCATTGTCGCCCCATGGTTTTGAAAAACGCAACACGGTGTCAAAGCTGTTGCAGATGATACAGGGAACATGTTCATAGTTCATGGATTAAGCATCACAAAAAAATACAGGGTATTGCAACAACTTTTTTTGTGCGATAGTTACTGTAAATGTAATGTTGTTGAAAAATAAAAAAACCTTTGATTTTTAAACTATATCCTGTTACTTTTGTCATAAACATAAGCATAAAGGAGTTACGTGCTGCTGTATATATTTTTTACATCAGCACACTTTATAAACACTATACGTGCCATGAAGATATCAAACAAGATCATCATGATTACTCAAAACAGTAATCTTTTTAATACAGTAAAAGATTTTTGCACCAGGAATCATTTTGACATTGAAACTGCTACAGAGCTACATTCCCTTGATTTTATTATTAATGAAATGGAAAAAACAAGATCAACAGCATTTTTGCGGGCGGCACTCCATGCATTCATACGAAACGAAGGTATTCCGTTTTTTATTGTAACTGATTACCCCGTAATAGCAACTTCACAACACGATGCAAATATTCAGAAAATCTTTAAAACAATGCTTATATCCTTTATGATTATTGCGCAGGGCAGTGGACTGGCAAATATAAAAGGTAATTTTTTTATCAATGTTACCGGTGGTGATATCAAAGCATTAAAAGATGCCATTCTTCACCCGGAAAAACTTCTTGCACATATAAAAGTTAATGATCAAAAGGTAAGCGCAATAATGCATCACTATGCTGACCAGAAGGCATTCCATTCTTTATTTTATATAAAACCAGTGGTATATAAAACAAATGAAGAAATGTTGCATGAACTATCTACCTATGTTGAAGCCATACATAAGCGTCATACTCTCATTGAAAAGTTGATTGAAAAACAAGCACAGGTGCAGGGTAAAAACAAAGATGCTGCAAAAGTTCTTGTTAAAATAAATAAAGATAAAATAGCCCTTGACCGTGAGGTGGTTATTACTCGTGATAAAACCTATCAAAAATATGAAGAAAACCATATCTATGTCATTGGTGATTGGTCAAATTTCAACAGCCGTAAGGTTGCCGGTAAAGTGATAACAGCAATAAAAGATGGATTTGCTGATTGGAAAC
>JAKPOE010000039.1 GCA_029548025.1 Spirochaetota bacterium | reverse complement strand
TCGGCTAATTTAACCTACCATGGATTGGTGCAAAGTCGCGAAGCGGGTATAGTGGTGACCAGCAGTGACGATGTAGAATATTTTGTTAAGAAATTTGATGAGTATTTTGAAGAAGCTGAATCCATTGCAGAAGAACTATTGCAAAAGTTAGAAGAATTATTAGCTTTATATAGTCCCTATCAAATTTATATACGGTCATTGCTGTTATTATATCAAATACCTGAAGAGGAGCTTATTGGTAATCTTAAACTCCCACCGTTAACAGGATATCAAAGGCCTATAGTATCCCGTATTGTCAGAACTGTCGATGAGCACCGGGGTGCTATGCTTGTAGCCTCAACCGGACTGGGGAAAACGGTTATGGCTGCTCATATTTCCGCCTATATGCGGATGAATGGAAGTATTAATTCTGCGCTGGTATTGTGCCCTGCAGGGTTAAAAAATATGTGGCACAAAATATTACGGGCAGCGAGAATATCCAGTGAAGAATTTTCATACTACATTTTATCTGTTGAAGATTTTAAAAAATCCATGGATGTTGCACATCTTCTAAGTGAACTATCGCACATAGATGATAAAACTCTCATAATTTTAGATGAAAGCCATCATATGCGTAACATTGGTTCAACCGCCAATGTACGGCTATCGCACCAGCGTATCAAGGATGCAGTAAATAAAAATAAGGCAACCATATTACTTATGACGGCAACACCCTATAGTACGGGGGTGGATGATATCAATGCACAGCTTATGCTGTTGCCCTTCAAAGAAGATGCATCGCTCTTTGATGTTAATAAAAAACAATGGGAGGTAAAATCTGCTGCCGAGCTTTCCACACTGCCGCCTGTTGTGGTGTTAACATCCCCCACGGTGGTAAAGTATTATAGCTCGCTGGATGAAAACGGCAATCGCTATGTACTGTTTTTAAATAATGAAAAAAGGTATTTCCCTCAAAAGCTTCATTTCCAGAATATTGAATATTCCAATCAGTGTGATGTTATTTTGCACAATCTTTTGCAGAGCACCTTGCTCTATCACAGACAATCTGATGAAGAGGCATTGCTCTTTACAAATGATGCTGGCAACAGGGCCCCGCTGTGGGAGGCATTTGTTGTCCATCAGGGGTGCTCATCATTGAAGCAGATGGATGAGCTTTTATCAAAGCTTTCGTATGAGGGGGGATTTGAAAAGGTTAGATTCCATAATCAGCAGGCGCTCACTGAGTTTGCAATAGAACAGCGTAAAGTTTTGCAAAATTATTTTGGGTATAATGATGAAAAAATAAAACAACTGCTTGCTATATTACAGCAGTTTGCCAGCGAAAAGGTTGTTATATTCTGCCATTACCGTGAAACTGCTCGCTATATAAAAGATTCATTAAACAAGATACTACCACAACTCAAAGTTGAAACAACAGTGGATGTCGATCCTGCAAAGGTGGAATCAATGGTAAAACGTTTTGCACCACGGGCAAACAGAGCAGATTATTTAGATGAAGATATTAATTGCAATGATGATGAGATACAGGTGCTTGTGGCAACAGGTGCCATGTCTGAGGGATTTAATTTTCAGGATGCACGAGTGCTTATTAATTTTGATATGCCATGGACCGTATTGACTCTGGCACAGCGTATGGGGCGTATTTTACGTCCATGGTTTCAACCTCGTGATGTTTATGTGTATAACTTTATACCTTCTACTATGGAGGATGATACTGTGTACCATGCTTCACGCTGGAAAGGAAGGCTTATTTCACGCAATAGGGATATAAGCTCATTTGCCGAAATCCCGGTGCTTGTTACTGAGCAGGGCAATGATTATGAAATGATAAATTTAGCCAAGTCCATTGCACTGTTTGGCGATCATGATCTCAATCTGGATGAGGTATTGCAATTTATTGAAACCGCTGATAAGCTCCATACATCAAGCTTCATTGATGATATTGCCATGATCGATACAAAGCTTAAACGTGACATATTAACTTTACCCATGGGCATTCGGAGTATAAAGCAATCTCAATTAAAACAGGATAAGGTTTTGTATATTTTATTCAAATGCAACAATAGGTACTACCCTGTTCTTTTTGATAAAAAAGGTGTGGTGCTATACGATAGTGAACATATGGATGACATTATGAACATCATCCGTTCATCTGTCCAGGAAGAGGCCGTACCTTCTGCACTACTGCTTGATGACATTGATGCATGGATACTGAAAGCAAAAAATGAGTGGATGATTAAGCACCGCTTTAATGCCCACGAAGTAATGATTGACTGTACTATGGTCATTGTATCGTAAAATTCTACTGCTGTTTTAAATGATCGATGCAATCTTTTTTTGTATTTCCTCAACCATTACTTTGTACTGTTCAATGCTCAATATATGAGGTCCCATAGTATCAATATCAGGCATTTTCTTCATAAGAGCTATCGCCATGTCATATATATATGTTCTTTTTATTATTGTTTACATAACCGTATCCATAAACCCCTTTAACCATAAAAGCTTTAGCCAGAGCGGTGTGGGGTAAAATGCTAATGTGTTGGTTATGCCAATCGAACTTATGGTGAAACTTACCCGGGTTATATCCATGGCCAAAGAAAACGTAGCAGAAGAACCAACCGTCCACTGTAAGAGCCATCCGCTGAGGTATGGTTGCATTGAATTGTTGTGCCTTCACGATTTTTACCTTGATTAAACCTGATTTACCTATAGTTATGAAGCACTTTTCTACACTATTATATTAACGGGTTCTCTGCCTGATATAACCGCAATAATATTCTCAATCGTTAGATTAATAATTCTCATTTGTGATTCGATACTAACCCCCGCGACATGAGGAGTAAGAAGTAACCTGTCGCTATTTACTTTTAACAAAGGGTTATTTGAATTGATTGGTTCATCGCTGAAAACATCAAGCGCAGCACCTGCTATTCTCCCTTCTTTCAATGCATCGGCAAGTGCATTCTCGTCAATAATCTCGCCACGAGCTACATTGATAATTATTGCAGATGATTTCATTGCGGATAATTCTTCTTTGCCCAGAAGTCCTTTAGTTTCTTCTGTAAGAGGACAATGCAAGCTAATAATATCAGAAGTCTTTATTAATTCATAGAAAGGAACATAGGTAACGCTCATCAATTGCTCTGCTTCTGATGACAACCTCCATGGATCATAATATAGAATAGTAACACCAAACACAGTAAGGCGTTGGGCTAATAATTTTCCAATACGTCCCATGCCAACAATACCCCATGTTTTCCCATAAAGTTCAACAGGTCGTATTTGCATTTGCTGCCATTCGCCCTTTGCTGTTGTACGTGATGCAAAGAAAATATTTTTTAACAAACACAATGCAGCAAGGATTGTATATTCTGCTACCGAAATAGCGTTTGCTCCAGCAGTATTTGCAACACTGATTTGCGCTTCTTTACAAGCCATTATGTCAATATGCTGATACCCGGCACTTGGTTGTTGTATTAGTTTAACTTTTTTCATTGCTGCTATCATTTCGCGGTCAATGGAGTGCTTAAATGTATAATCACCAATGATTATATCAGCACGACTGACATCCATTAGGATATCATCTTTAGGTTTATCATGGACATTAATAACTTCAATATCTGTAATGCCATGGCTATTGAGAATGTTGACAATAAATTCTGGGGGCAATGGTGAAAACGATACTATTACATTCACTTTATCTCCCTCCTTAACATTTTATTTATACTCTATTGTTTTCTTTATATTGCGTTATAAAACAGCTAAAACATATTAACACTACACTATCTATAGTGTCTTTGTTTAACTCATAGCGTATATATTCATTAATAAAAATCTTTTGTCAAACAACAATTCTCTATCTATGCTATTAAGATATATCATACTATCACTATCGTTTATGTGCAACGTTTCATTTTTAACTGTCAAATCAAACAGATGATAAAACTGTTATATATAACTACTGCTTCAATTACATGGTGTTATTCAAATTTTAAAGATTGGTAAAATAACGGTGTTGCCGGACTTGTTACTGTTGGGTCAGTTAACACATTGACACATGCCGGTTTCCCGGAATCTTTTGCACGGGTAAGTGCAGGTATAATATCACTGTCGCTATCAACAAATTCGCCGTGACCACCCATGCCATCAACCACCTTTTCATATCGGCGTAAGCCTAACTCTGCGCAGGTAACCCGCTCTTTCCCAATAGAAAGCTCCTGGCTATGTTTTATCATTCCCCATGCACAATCATTATTTACAATACAAACAAATGGTATATTGTGACGTACTGCTGTATCAAATTCAAAACCGTTGAATCCAAATGAACCATCGCCTGTTAATACCACAACCTGTTTATCGGGATGAACAAGTTTTGCGGCAATAGCAAAAGGAATGCCTGCTCCTAAACAACCTAACAGCCCTGCGGATTGTGAAATAACGCCGGCTTTATGTTTTGACTGAAATCCTACCAATCCAAAATAGGATGTGTCGCCACCATCAATCACATACAGTGCATCTGTACCAAACACTTCCTGTGCTCTGGCAACCAGCCGTATCGGATGAATTGGTTCAGAGGGTAACTGCCGCAATTTAATCTCACTATCAATAAAAGCATACCCGGCATTGGTAAGCATGGTTAACCACTCGTTATGATTTTTTTGCTCTACCAGTGGCAACAAAGCTTTAAGGGTAGTGCCCGCATCACCAAAAAGTCCTGCATCAGCTTTCCTGTTGCGGTTAATCTCGGTTGGTTCAATATCAATGCGTACAACCTTTGCTCCTGGTGGTATTACAGCTCCCGATTGGAACAGCCAGTTAAAACGAATGCCGGCTGCAACAAGTACATCAGCCTGTGATAAGGTCATTGACAACCCGACATTGCCAATATTCCAGATAGACAGAGGGTGGTTATCAGGAAGAACCCCGCGCCCTCCATTGAGCAACATAAAGGGAATACCTGTTTTTTCTATAAAAGCCTGTAATTCTAATGGACAGTTGCTATATCCTAACCCGCTTCCTCCAATAAAAAGAGGCTTTCGAGCGCTATTGATGATCTCTGCTGCTTTATATAAATTCTCTGAATCAGGAGTAACCTTAAATATATCAGTGGTAGGATGAAATTCAAAATCTTCTACTGCAACGTTTAAAATATCAGGTGGTAGTTCTAAAAAAACAGGGCCAGGCCTTCCACACAGAGCATACCGAAATGCCATATCTAAATATTCAGGAATACGCCTTGTGTCGTAACAGGTGGCACACCATTTTACTAGAGGTTTTACAACATCAATCTGATTCATCTCCTGCAGAGCGCCTTTATGATCGTCACGCAGAGGATGTCTACCGCACAACACCACAACCGGTGCGTTATCCAAACATGCATTGGCAATCCCTGTGATACCATTGGTAAAACCAGGTCCTGCAGTAAGGAAACATACGCCTGGTTTACCCGTATAAACTGCCATGGCATGCGCCATCATAACCGCAGCCTGTTCATGGCGTACGTCAATGGTTTGTATGGTATAGTGTTGCAATCCATCCAGAAGTGATTCGATATGACCACCCGATATACCAAATACACATTGCACACCTCGTCTGGATAAATAGCTGCCAATTAAATGTCCTCCATTTATTGACATACTCCCTCCCGTTATTTTTTTTTCATGGCGATAGTTACTGCATCATTGAACCACTGGATAAAAAATGCCATGCCCTCAATATATAAATTTCCCGTTGCAGCAGCATAAAACGAAGCCTCCTGCGTACCTTCTTTTAATACTTTGTATGCTATCACTGGATTAGAAAATACCAGTGCAGCATCATACTCCTTTAGTGAGCGCGAAGACGAAACCCTGCCCCTGTTAAATAGGAAGGTACGCCCTTTGTTATCCTTTGTCTTGATTGCTATTTTTATATTCACATTGCCAATATAATGCTGAAAAGCCTTATTACGTTTTGAAGCAATCCTTAAAACCAATGATAATGCTCTGAGCAATGATGCAAACCTCATGGTTTTTACCTTTTATTTTAAAATGTGCAGTGCATCAGTATGTTTGAGTATAGTATCAAGGCAACGATTATATTACAACCATCGTATCCATATGTAAATTCTTTTTTAGTAATTGTTTTAAAAATTTACTTGCGATAGTCGTTTCTATATGATAGCATGGATGCCTCAATAGTTTCATGATCTCAGTTAATTATTGAAATTCCCGGTCAAGCCCGGAATCTCACTGGTGCGAAAACTCCCCTCGCCTTGCGAAGGAGAGGGGACGGGGGTGAGGTTAACAATTCTATTTACAGAGGAGATTGGCAATGCTAAATATTAAGGTCAACCAATTAGCTGATGTAGTTATAATCGATCTTGAAGGAGAGTTTGATATCGACGTCATACGCATGGTTGAAACAGCATGGAATGAAGCAGTAAAGAAAAAGCCATCTGTTATAGGATTTAATTGTAAAGATCTCAAATTCATAGACTCTTCAGCATTAGGCACTCTTGTTAAATTTATGAACAGTGCATCAAACAAAAAAATAAACTTTACACTATTTAATGTGGCACCTTCTATTGTTTCAATCCTCAAGACATCCCGACTGGATAAATTTTTTACAATAAATTCAAAAGAAGATTTTGAACGGAAATTCATGCAGAATGTATAGCTATCTATAGAATTGCATCATCGTATATAAAAAAAATGAAAATATATAAAAGAATGATACAATTCTCATAATGTAAAGTATATGTTGGTATAGTATGTTACTTTAACCACGTTGGGGATGATAGTATGGGCATGACAATTACAGAAAAAATATTAGCTGCACATGCAGGGAAGGAGTTTGTTGAACCAGGTGAATTGATTGAAGCCAGAGTAGATTTACTGCTGGGGAATGATATTACAGCACCTATTGCGATAAAGGAATTTGAAGAATTAGGGATTAATACAGTATTTAATAATGAAAAGATTGCTCTGATCCCGGATCATTTTACTCCTAACAAGGATATTAAATCTGCAGAGCAGGTTAAAATACTGCGTGATTTTGCACATAAATTTGCTATTACCCATTTTTATGATGTTGGACGGGTGGGTGTTGAACATGCTTTATTGCCCGAATTGGGATTGGTCCGTCCGGGGATGTGTATTATTGGTGCTGATTCGCATACATGCACCTATGGAGCTTTTGGTGCTTTTTCTACGGGTGTTGGCTCCACTGATATGGCAGCAGCTATGGCTACCGGTAAAACATGGTTTAAAGTCCCTGAGTCAATAAAGTTCATTGTACACGGTATATTGCAGCCCTATGTATCGGCTAAAGATGTCATCCTGCATATCATCGGTGATGTGGGCGTTGATGGGGCATTGTACCGTTCAATGGAATTTGTTGGTGATACTATTGCAAAGCTCTCTATGGAAGGCAGGATGACCATGGCTAACATGGCAATTGAAGCTGGTGCAAAAAACGGTATATTTGCTCCAGACGGTAAAACAGTGGAATACATCAAAAGTCGTACAAACCTTCCCTATACGCTGTATTATAGTGACGACAATGCACACTATGCCGAGGTGAGGGAATATGATGCGGCAACTATCGAGCCTACCGTCGCATTTCCTCATCTTCCTGAAAATACAAAGCCAGCACGTGAAGCACATATACCCATTGATCAGGTGGTCATAGGTTCGTGTACCAACGGTCGCATTGAAGATTTACGTATTGCTGCAAAGATATTAAAGGGTCATAAAGTTCATAAACATGTGCGTTTGCTTATAATACCAGCAACACAGGAAGTATATAAAAAAGCTCTTCAAGAGGGGCTGATTGATATATTTATTGAAGCGGAAGCTGCGGTTTCCCTGCCAACATGCGGGCCATGTTTGGGTGGGCACATGGGAATCTTAGCCGAAGGTGAACGCTGTGTTGCAACAACCAATAGAAATTTTGTTGGCAGGATGGGACATCCAAAAAGTGAGGTTTACCTGGCAGGTCCTGCTGTTGCTGCTGCATCAGCAATATCAGGGAAGATTGTTCATCCCGATGAATTGCGTTGACTAACATTACTACATGGTAAACGAGGTACACTATGAAGGCACATGGTAGAGCATGGAAGTTTGGCAATGATATAAATACTGATGAGATTATACCAGCCCGATATTTAAATACATCAGATCCAGGCGAACTGGCACTCCATTGCATGGAAGACGCTGATCCTGACTTTATGAAAAAGGCACAAGCAGGTGATATCATTGTTGCCGGGAAAAATTTTGGATGCGGTTCGTCACGTGAGCACGCTCCCATTGCTATTAAGGCAGCAAAGATTTCATGTGTGATAGCTCATTCATTTGCGCGGATATTTTATCGCAACAGCATTAACATAGGACTTCCCATCATTGAATCGGAGGAAGCTTCTGTCGATATTGAACAGGGCGATGAAATTGCTATAGATTTTGACTCTGGAATAATTAAAAATATTACTAAAAATAAAGAGTATACGGCAAAACCATTTCCACCATTTATGCAGGACATCATTGCCAGGGGTGGTTTGATGGCTAAGATTAAAGCTGAAATTGCACAATAGATTATTGCACCTGTTTTATATTTTTCCCATTCAGGATATCGGTGCCTTTAGCTTTAAATGGTATAATGTACCATCTTCCTTTTTTATATTTAGCCAATTGTAATAGCGCGGGATTGGGAAGATCCTGTATAAATTGCGAGCTGAATTCCAGTGCAATATCAATATCACTTTCATCATGGCGATGGTATTTCCCATTAAGCTTTATCCGTATTGCAGGTGCGTTGAATATAAATGAGTTGATGGTAATAGCCGGGCCATTAAGATGGAAGTTGCCATATATTTTCTGAAATTCAAGGTTGCTCAGTTTGTATTTTAAATCTGCAAGCCATATGCTTAGTCCATTTTGCAGACCTGTGTTTGCTAATTTTCCATTATCAATGGTAAATTCAATCTTTCCAATAATTCTGTCCAGCAACGGCTCTTTTGGTACGATAGTTACCTGTAATTGTCCTGATGCATTCCCAAACAGGCGATTTTCATATTTTTCAACATATGAACTGATATTTTGCAGCCGTATAGCATTGAACGTTGCTACCAGATTTATCTGAGGATTTTCAGGGTGTAGCGTAATGATACTTCTTCCAGCTATATCGCCACCAAAGATTTTTGCAGTAAACGAAGAAATGGAAATAATATTTCTGGACATGATGTAACTGCAGTTTATATTGTTAATAGCAAGTTTGTCCTTTATTAATGTATGAATGGTAATTTTACCCGAGAGTTCCACTGGTATGGCAATTTCTTTTTTAGATTTTCCTGTGCCTGGTATATTTGTTATAGCAGGAGCATTCAGATTTAGTTCCTGGATCTCAGCATTAATTATAAATTTTTTAAATGAGGTATCCACCGTAGCTATGGAAAGAACACAGGGTATAGAGTAGACCTGAGCAGGGATTGCATCTTTTTTGCACTGATTATTTTTTATAATTAACGTTACTTTATCATTTATTGAAAGTATTGTACCATTTTTGCCTATTGTTACATTTGATACTGTTACATCTGCATCAATCATCTTACCGGTATAACTGGCATTGCCTGTGATGTCTGCGTTGATGCTGCTAATATCAATGTTACCCAATAATGGAGCTATCTCCCTGAGTTTAATATCAGCATCGGTAACCTTGATGGATTGGATGTCTCCATCAAAATTAAAAATCAATTGATTAAGAACAAATGTAGAATTTTCAACCTTCCCTTTAACATTTGCTATTGCAACTTTTCCCTTATCGATGTCAACATTACAAAATCCATTGGTGATATAGATCATTGCATTGTTGGCAAGCTTACAACTTCCGGTTGCTGTGCCCTGAACCTGATGTGTTGTTATTAATAGATTTGAAACGGTACCGCTGAAGATTCTGTATGGAAGGATAGAAGCCAAATCATGTCTGCTCCACCCATAAACCCAGAGTAAATCACAGGCATGTAATACAACATCTCCGCGGATAGAAAAGTTGCCCTTCTTAGATATGGCACAGTCGCCGGTAACTTTTCCTCTGTTCTGAGGCATTGTGATCGATAGATTATGCAAATCGATAGTGCTTTCATTTAATTTGCAAAGCGTGCTGATACTATATCTGCCTTCCAGGGGTTTTAATACTTCTGGAGGATTTTCAAGAATAATGGCTGTATTTTCTATTGCAATTGATTCTATCTGTGTTTGTATGCTTGATTCTTCTTTGGCAAGAAGTTCGTGTATCAGTTTTGCTAAATTTGATGTAAAAATTTTATTTTCTGTGTAATAGATAATATGAATTGCTCCATTGTTTAGATAAATATAATTGATTACAAACTGTTTTTGTAACAGGGGTAGTAACTGAAAACGGATTGCCGAATCCTTTGCATGGGCAATAAATGGTTTGTTGTTGTCAGTATCATAAATATAAAGATCAGTAATCTGTATACCGCGCAGGCTATAATCAATGGTACCAATACTGACAGGACGATTTAATGATTTTTGCAATGTTTCAACAATGATGGATTTTAACAATTCTCTGGGGAAAAGATATACAAATGCTGCCATCAAAGCAGCAATAACAAACAGTACTATGGAAAGTACTATTGCACTGTATTTAACTATTTTTGCTGGCTTCACGTTTTCGTTCTAATGCTGATTTTTTCTTGTAAAAATTTACGGTCTTTTCAAGCTCTTCCAGATTAGTACATATAAGCTTGCCTTCATCCAATGTTATATTTTTATCTTCCAGAAGTTCCACCACCAGGTAGTCCCCCTTGTCATGGGAAATCCCTACCATATTGAGGAGTTCTTTAACGCCAAAATCAAATGTATAGCTTTCTTTTGGTGTAATACGTATCTTTTGTTTTTCAACCTGAATCAATAACGTGTCGTACATCCTTCCAAGAGGATCGCGAATCATAAGATTTTCAAGTTGACGGTATGCTGTCCATATACGCTCACTCAACAGTTGAATCAGTCGGGTGGCTAATTGTGGCTGTGTTTGAACCATTGTTTCAAAATTTTGCCTGTTGATTGCCATAAGGCTGGTATCGCCAAATGTTATAGCTGAAGCACTTCGTGGACGGTTTTCAAGAAGCGCCATCTCACCAAAAATATCGCCTGGTTTTAATACAGCAAGGAGCACCTCTTCATCCACAATCTTGGTTATCTTTACCTTCCCACCCTGAATGATATAGAGCTCATCGCCGGGTTCATTTTCGCAAAATATCATCTGATTGTCTTTATACACACGTGTCAGACTATTTTTCTGAGGATTTTCAGGCACCTTGAATGGAGCATTGATGGATTTTAAATAAGTTATAGCCTTGTCCCTGTTTATGCCGTCAGCACAATGTTGTATATAACGCTGCAGTGCATATGCTGCATGAGGTAAATTTTTCTTTTTTAGATAGTATTGACCAATGTTGAACAGATGTTCAGGATCTTCTTCCACTGCGTTAGCAAAAGTTAACCGTGTTATAGCCTGATCAAATTCACGCAGTTTACGCGAGAAGAATCGGATAATCTTCATGGCAACCGCAGGATTTTTCTGTATGAGGATGCCAAATTGATCTCGCTGTACTGAAATCAGTGATACATTGGTCATGGCAACAGCGCCTTCAATATGGGCATGACCGCTCATACAGGGAATAACACCAAAAAAATCACCAGGTCCAAGTAGCTGATTTGATTC
>JAKPOE010000019.1 GCA_029548025.1 Spirochaetota bacterium | reverse complement strand
TTATGTTCCCACTCTTACAAAAAAGGGTAAGAACTATGTTGGTCTGTGCCCTTTTCATAAGGAAACAAGCCCTTCATTTACTGTCTCGCCTGATAAGCAGATGTTTTATTGCTTTGGCTGCCATGAGGGAGGCAATGTATTCACCTTCATAGCAAAGGTAGAGCATGTAGATTTTGTTCAAAGTGTAAAGATTGTCGGCGAGATTGTCGGCATTCCTGTTCGTAATGAGGAAAAGCAAAACGATGAATATACAACATTACTGGCAATAAATGCAATGATAGCAGAGCGTTACCGTCAGGCGTTGATGTCAGCGGCAGGAAAGCGTGCTCTGGACTATCTCTTGAATCGTGGGGTTACCCGACAGGGTATTGACGAATTCCAATTGGGATATGCACCTGATGAATGGCAGTATGCAACCGATATTTTGCGGCAGAAGAATGTTCCGCTTGATATAGCCGTTAAAACCGGTAATATTAATAAATCGGTAAAGAATTCTACATCGCATTATTATGACAGGTTCCGGAACAGGGTAATATTTCCAATCTTTGACCAAAAAAATGAAATAATTGGTTTTGGTGGTAGAATTATTGAATCTGGCGAGCCAAAATATATGAATTCTCCTGAATCATTGGTATTTCAGAAGCGGAATATTCTGTATGGATTCAACAAAGCACGGCAGCACATTGCCGAATTGGGCAGGGCTATTGTTGTTGAAGGCTATCTTGATGTTATTGGAGTATATCAGGCTGGGATTCAGAATGTTGTTGCACCGCTTGGCACCGCCCTTACGCAGGAGCAGCTACAACTGCTGTCGCGCCTGAGCAATGAGGTAATTATTGTTTTTGATGCCGATTCAGCGGGGGTAAAGGCATCGTTGCGTTCGCTTGACGTTGCAGCAAACCTTAACATAACTATAAAAATAGCGCAGTTGCCCGAGATGGACCCATTTGATTTTGTCAACAAACGTGGTGCACGGGAATTTATGGCTGTTGTTGATAGTGCTCTCAAGCCGGTTGATTTTCGCATTGAGCGGATTATTGCAGAAAATAAAGGAAAATCACAGGTTAATGTACTGAAGCAGATTTTTAACATTTTACGTACTATCCCATTTGAGGTTGAACGGCAGCACTATTTTAAAAAGCTAAGTTCAGTGTTTCAGGTTGATGAAAAGGCAATACGAGCTGATTATGAACGTTTTACAAAAGGTAAAACAACTAATGGGGTGATAGTTACCGATAATAATACTGTTGATTTTTATGCAAAAAGCCAGCGGGAATTGGTATTACTTTTATGCAATTATCCCCTGCTTATTGAAAATGCCATTGTTGATTGCCCATTACAGGATTTTACTGATACTGTAGCAAAGAATATCTATCAGACATTGATTGCTTTGTATGAAGACAATGAATCTTTTTCACTGGAAAAGATGTTTGATTTTTATCCTGAAGGTGAAGAAAAAAAATTGCTGACACAGGGCTTTTCAAAACAATTTTCATTTGAAGATCCCCATGTTGCATATTCGGAAATTATACTAAATATGAAGCTTTTCACAATCGACAAAAAAATTAATGAATTTGCAGAAAAAATTGAAAAGGACAATCGTGAGAATATACAATATTATATAACCGAGATTGAAGTATTGCGACGTGAAAAAGAAAAGTTAACTTCGTACATCTACAATAAAGGAAGTATCAAACATTAATGAGATAGTAGCTGTTTAAAAAATCAATGCAGGGATTGTATAA
>JAKPOE010000010.1 GCA_029548025.1 Spirochaetota bacterium | reverse complement strand
ACACCTTTTGAAGTTGTGTCATCATATACTGCGTATTTAGAGTTGTTAACCTTAATATTGATATCGCCAGCATTAATTTCACGTATTACTTCATCATCATTCACTGCCTTGTATTGTAAAACATAGGTATTATTTTGCTGTTGACTGTCGTGGTCAATATACAATGTAAGGCGCTTCCCAGCTTTACCCTCTATATGGAGCTGGGAATTTTGCTCTATAGTTAAACCAGATTGAATAAGTGCTGATGTTGGTTTGTCTTCATCAAAGCGTTTATACTTATCATTGGTAAAATAAGATTTGCCATAGTTAACATTAATATTCATTGAACCATATGAAAGAATATCATATGGCTCTTCTTCATATATTTGATTGCTTATAATGGAAAACGAGTATCGAGGTTCAATGATATATTTAGTCCAATCCCCTGAGTTATATTCAAAGGGTGATAGTTCTTGTTGAGGTTGTAAAATCAAAACATCGTCAAGCCCCCTGGCAGAGGGTTGTACTGTTTGTTCTTTATGAGTATCAATGTAGTTGTTAATGCGTTCATGAAAGGTGGATGATAGTTGTTGGGAAATAACAATAGCTGTTATGGAGGTAAGGATAGCACCAGCAATAATGATATTGGATAATGATTTCATGTGTTAGAGTAATAACCATGTTTGCAACAGGAAAATGGACAATTACCACATCTTGCTCATATACGGATAAGGATTGATAGCAACACCTCCTATCCTGATTTCATAATGGCAGTGACTGCCTGTCGCAGAACCAGTTTGCCCAACATAAGCAATAATCTGCCCTTTTTTAATAGATTGCCCTTGTGACACGATAATCTTGGAGCAATGCCCATATATTGTTTCATAACCATATTTATGTCGTATTCTGACCATATAACCGTATCCACCACCCCACGATGCGGATATCACAATGCCAGGGGCAGTAGCGCGTATCTCAGTGCCTTGAGGAGCAGCTATATCAATGCCCGAATGAAAATCTCTATCAAAACCAAAAGGGGAACGCCTCCAACCAAACAACGAGGTTATATGGCCTGGATTGGGGATGATAGATGGTGTATCATAGATGACCTTATTACGAACATCGATAAAATTCTTAATTGTTTTGACCGTGTTAGTAGTACAGAGTAAATCCTTCTGCATGCTGCGCAATACCTGTATATCTGAAGGTAAAATTGAAGCATATTGACGCATCGATGGGTCTTCATTGTTCACTACCGAACTTTCCCATATGGAAGTTGAATTATTGTTATTGGTAGCCAGATCGTAAAGGTCTTCTATATCAGGTTTTATTTTATCAAGTTCTTGACCTAATTCATTGGTTAATTGTTCAAAACGTATTATCTGGGAACGAATATCCTTGTAATTGGAAAGCAATCGCTCTTCTTCTCTTTTAACTGCGGTATTTTTAATTATTGCATAGGAGGATGTAACAAGAACTATGACCAGTAAAGTAGTGAAAAAAAGTATGGTAAAACGCGATATCTGAAAGTTAAAAATCTTTTGCTCGTTATGTGGGATAAACATGATGGTCATTTTTTCATGACCATGTTCAAGTACCTTATCCCATTTTTTTAACCATTGTTTTTTCTTTAAATAATATTTTTCCTTCAGCTTTCGCTCAATATTGCTTTTAAAGATTTTTATTCGTACTTTCATCAATACTATTTCTCACTATAGTTATAAATAATAATTATTCAATTTGTTATGATACATCAATTCATATGATTTTAACAAAAGATAAATATATATAATAAATTGCAACTATAATAAAATATGCTATTATTATATATATCGTATGATAGATATAATAATTATGCAAGTTTTTTTTGGTAGTATTTTATTAAATCGTTGAAGTGAATTATATGGAATGTAAACGATGTGGAAACTGCTGCAATGATGTACGGCTTGCAGAGTCACCTGAAGTTTTACAAAGGGCGTATAAATACTGGTTGCAATTATCCATGATAAACCCTAATTTTTCTGAAATTTACCTTATCTATCCCATGTTAACCTTTAAATATCAAAATCTTTCTGAAGATTTGCCATATCATTATTCCTGCAAACATTTTACATTTGACTCTCATGGATTGGGGCTATGCAGCATTTATGATATAAGGCCCAGAATGTGCAAGGATTTCCCCTATTATGATGGTATTGCATTAGCACCTGAAGAAAAGTTAAGTCCTTATGAAGGGTGTGGATATAATGAATAGGTAAATGTATGCCCCAATTTGTAGAATATATAGCTTTTTTTGCAGGTGGTATTTCGCTTTTAGTTGCAGTTGGTCAATTGTGTGTACCTCATCGCAGGCTTGAAAACCTGAATCTTTTTGGGTTATTCCTGGTTTTAGGTCTTTTATTGTTTCAATATGGATGTATATTGAATGGATTTATTTTTAAAAAACCGTATCTTTTTTATTTCCATTTTACATTTTTATATTGTATTGGTCCACTTCTTTATTTTGCCTATTACCTTGTTATACGGATTGAAGATTCACTTCCAAAAATAAATTTATTACTGCTGCTCCCTTCTGTTATTTATTGCATAATAGATATATTCTTTATACGTTCTGATTACAATTTGCAGATAGCCATTATTAATAGTTTATTCTTTGATAATTTTGGTATCTATCACTGGTTAAGAATTGCAGTTATTGCAGCACTTCTTCTGGATAGTTTATACATCGGTTTTTTATTGCACCGTTTATTCCAATTCTGGAAATTGCATGAGTTGACTTCGATAATGGTGGTGACATTAATATTCAGCATAAGTTCGTTTGCCGGGTTGATGATTCTATTAGCAAGTTATTGTATGCGAAGCCTTATTGGGATAAAGGTAAGTGTCATTATAATGGCTATCTTGCTTATTGCAGCGTATCTGGTTGGACAGCATAAACCTGAGTTTTTACAACTTCTTATACGTGAAGCCCGCAGGAAAAGATATGAACGCACCTTGTTAAAAGGATGTGAAGTGGAAAGCCTTTGTGAAAAACTAAAACAATTAATGGACGAAGAACGCCTGTATTTAGATGAAGATGTAACGCTGAAAGAAGTAGCCAATGAACTTAATATTACCGCTCACCAGCTTTCAGAATTGCTGAATGTAAAACTACAGATGAATTTTAACACATTTATCAATCAATATCGTATTAAAGAAGCAAAAAAGATGCTTATTGAGGAATCTGAGAGATCGGTGTTGTCAATAGCATATGCTGTTGGGTTTAATTCCAAATCATCTTTTTATGAGGCATTTTCACGATTTACTGGCAAAACCCCAGTGCAATATAAAAGAGAAAAAAAGAATTGCACATATGCTATCAATGAATAATAAGAATTATGAAGAGTCTTAATTTATAAATCAAGCTAAAGGAAATGATAAAAAAAGCTTGTATTAAGAATAAATAGTGTGTATGGTTTACATAATGGTAGGGGTATACAAATTAAAATTAATCAGGGTAATATTGTGTCGAAAGAATTTCAATACAAATTGTGGGCAATAGCATTTTACTCATTTGTAGCAGCTTATTCATATCTTGTACTTACAGCTGGTTCGGGCAATGATATACTTTTCTGGTCATATGAAGAATTTATATTTGGTATTAGTATAAGTATTATTCTGGCTTTACTAACTTTTTGGTTAATACCTATTAAAGTTACAGCAGCACTTCTTAATCCATTGCTCTATATTGGATTAATCTTATATTTTGTTGGCCCGTTTTTTCTATCGTTACTCATTGCCAATGTTGAAGTAATGTACAGGATTATAACCGGAAAGATTCAGCCGGCTATTGTTAAAGTTGATCCTGAAATGGATGATGAACTGGGCATCTATCTGCTTGCTAATTCCATAACATTATCACCTGGAACATTAACAGCAGGTTATGACCCTGATAAAAAGAAGTTCTTTATACATTGTTTGTATTGGGTCAAGGATAAAGGTTATAAAGCAACACCAAAAGATGTATCGGGGTTCCAGCATTATTTTTTAAAGAAATTATTTAAATAATATGGATCAACATATGTATGATTTTGATTTAATTTTTTTAATCTCAGGGCTTTTATTGATTATCTATGTTTGTATCATAGTAATACGCATTGCATTCAGTCACAATGTGCCAGAACGAATTGTAGCACTTGACACAATAAATACACTAATAATTGTCATCATGATTGTGCTGGGCGCTGCACAAAAGAAGGCACTGTATATTGATATCGGCATTGTTTATGGGATTATTTCATTTATTGGTACATTATATATTGCGCGATACCTCATAGATGAGAAGCGGTAAATATGGATACTATAATTTGTATATTTTTAGTAATTGGCTTGCTGGTTAATGGCGTAAGCATTATTGGACTTATGCGCTTCCCTGACATCTATACACGATTACATGCTGCCACAAAAACAACGACTTTTGGCAGTATTTTTGTAGTGTTAGCTGTAGGAGTTAAAAATATATGGTATTATGATGCTACAAGCATAACAATAATCATTCACAGTATTGTAGCTTTACTTGTTATTATTTTTACTAATCCAATCAGTGCTCATGCAATTGCGCGGGCTTCTTTGTTATCAGGGATAAAACCATTTGGTGTTGTTATAAATGAATATGATTATAAATCTCAGATAAAAACAGTTGATGATCTGGAAATGGATAAAATTAGTGAAGGGATTCCAGATGAGGAGGGTACTTTATGATCTATTATTTTTTCCTGGTGATTTCGATTGCTCTTGTTATTACAGCATTGTTGAGCATATATTTTCGGGACTTACTGGCAGCGATAGTGAGCTATTCGGTATTTTCCCTGGTTTTGACAGTACTATATTTTCTTTTAGATGCACCGGATGTTGCCATTGCAGAAGCTGGAATTGGTGCTGCTTTAACAACATGCATTTTTGTTATAGCAATACGAATGACACGGAGAAGAGAGGAATGAGGCTGATCAGTGTTGTAGCGATAGTTGTTATATTTGGATTTATCTTTGTGGGGATACTTCACCTGCATCCAATAGGTGAACCGATAGGTAATCCCAGAATTTTATATGAAAGGCAACCATTGGGTATAGATACTCAAGGTGTTACTATCATGGATGATTATTTTTTACGCAATGGTCAGGTCGAAACAGGGTCAAATAACATAGTTGCCAGTATTGTTTTTGATTATAGAGGATTTGATACATTAGGGGAAGCCACAGTGCTTTTTCTTGTGGTAAGTAGCATTTCTATGTTATTTTTTACTTTTTTGAAAAGTAAAAGTATTATATCGGCGGGAGTTTCTAAAGCGGGACAATTCCCAAAGATAGAATCGAGAATTATAACGTTTGGTACTTTCTTAATGTATATCATGATCTTAAGTTTTGGGATTTATCTGGTAGTTCATGGACATATTTCTCCAGGCGGTGGATTTCAGGGAGGTTCTGTTATGGCTTCAGCTACAGCACTTTTGTTAATCAGTTTTTATATAACCCGTCACATGCAAAGAACCAGAAAAATATTTTCATTGTTTGAATCACTGGGGCTGACTATATTCATTGGAATGGGTTTTGCAGGGATTGGGATTTCCTTTTTGTATAATTTTTTGGCTCATGGTACCACAGTATTTGGTAAAATAATCCCCTTTGGCCCCAATCCTGGCTATTTGATTTCAGCTGGTATTTTGCCATGGCTATCTCTTGCTGTTGGCATAGAGGTTTTTTTTGGATTAAGCCTTATTCTGGTTACGTTATTCCATGCATCAGGTGTGAAAAATAATTCATTATAAGGTGTTATTATGTCCGCTATCATACTTTATATAACTTTTGTTTTATTGTTTACTATTGGATTATTTGCATTAATATTTAAGCGAAATCTCATCAAGATTGTTATTGCACTTAATATTCTTGATTCAGGAATGAATCTTTTTTTTATTACTCTGGGATACCGGCATAATGCAACATCTCCAATTTTTACATTACTCCCATGGGATACTCACATAACTATGGTCTTGCCCACCCCGCAGGCGTTGATTTTAACAAACATCGTTATTGGATTTGCTACTACGGCATTGATGCTGGGCGTAGCAATATTAACCTATAGAAATAATAAAACACTGGATACGCGTAAACTTCGTGGAGTTGAAGAATTATGATAAAGCATGTTCCAGTATTATTGGTTACGATTCCTCTTGTTGTTGCTTTTATGCTCCCTATTATAGGTATGGTTAATCGTACTATACGCACTATAACAGCAGGCGTGGCTATTGTTGTTATCATGGTGCTATCATATTTGCTGATACAGGATGTAATGATTTATAAAAAAATTATTCATTATATGGTAGGTTCTCCTGATCCAAATGCTTTATTGGAACATGGATTAACATTCCCTATACGTATAGCATTGAAAATAGATCAATTTTCGTTATTATTTATTATTATGGTTACAACATTATCATTTATTTTTTATTTATTTTCATCGCAGTATATTGAAGAAAATGAAAGGAAAAATTATTTCACTGTTTTATATGTCTGTATGGTTGCTGGTATGATGGGTATGCTTATTACGAATGATTTGTTTACATTTTTTGTTTTTTTAGAGATACTATCGATATCATCGTCTGCATTGGTTTCGTTCAGAACAGAACGGAAACACCCACCCTATGCCGGTTATAAATATATGTTTGTGAGCTCAATCGCAACGAGCTTCTTTTTACTGGGTATTGCATTCCTTTACGCACAGTATGGCTCGTTTAATATTGACTATCTCAAAAAAGTAATGAATGGAACCGTACTGGACAAAATTGCTATTGTGATGCTCATTTTACCATTAGCTATGAAGTGTGGTGTTGTCCCCATGCATATGTGGATACCCGATACTTACTCTGAAGCTCCTGCCCCAATAAGTTCCATGGTAAAATTAGGTAGTTTGATTTGTTTATATGGGCTTTTCAGGATTGCATTTACTTTTGGACTAAGTCGTGCACAGGTAAGTTATGAACTGGGGATGCTATTTATACTATTTGGTGTGTTGTCAATGTTTGTAGGGGTAACTCAGGCACTTATACAGAAAGATGTTAAACGACTTATGGCTTTTCATGCTGTTTCTCAGGTTGGCTATATGTTATTGGGAGTTGGTGTAGGGCTTTCGGTTATTAAATCGGGTGATGCTTCATTTGCTATTTATGGAAAAATAGCCATAATAGGTGGACTTTTTCATGTGGTCAACAATGCCCTCTATAAAGGATTGTTATTTTTAACATCTGGTATAATCGTTAGACACTATAAAACGCGCGACTTGAATATAATGCATGGATTGGCTCATTATGATAAGTTTACTGCACTGGTTTTTATGATTGCAGCATTAGCAATTTCAGGAATACCACCATTGAATGGTTTTGTTTCCAAGCTTATCATCTATGAATCTGTATTTCACTATAATCCGTTGTTAACATTGATAGCTATTTTTGTTTCAGTTTTAACATTGGCTTCATTTATGAAGGTTTTTTACAGTGCTTTTCTGGGAATGCCTCCTGAAAGGAGGCCGGTTGAACAACCAATATTGGTTAAATGCAGTATGATTATTTTGAGTATTGTTATAATAGTCATTGGCTTGTTTCCCCAGGGTATTATAAAATTATTGATTGAGCCTGCTGTAAATGTATTATCTACTTTTTAAATGGAGTTATGAATGCATGAATTTGAATTAGAATATCTTAACTGGATGCCTTTATTATGGGTTTGTATTTTTTTAATAATTATGGTTTTGTTTATAATTATTGGAAAAATATTTTTTAGAAATGATTTTGATGAGATGTCAGAACAGGGACTTCCATTTTATTCAGGAACCAGTGATAAAATGCTGCAATTAATCACTGCAAGTAATCTATACTGGGGATTTAAGCATACCTTGCAATCATATTTTGATGGTTTAAATAGATTGTTCATCAGTGATATTGGTGATTTTATTCAATGGTTTATTATTATCGTTGCTATAATGTTATTGATAATAACAGGGGCACTTATGTGAAAAAGATTAATTACAAACATTTGAAACGTTCATTATGGGCATATCATATGAATACCGGTTCATGCAACGCATGTGATATTGAAATACTTGCTATGTTAATGCCAAGGTATGATGCTGAAAGGTTTGGCATTAAATTAGTAGGTAGTCCCCGACATGCGGATATATTATTAGTAACTGGAACGGTAACGGAGAAAATTAAAGATAAAATACTGCAGGTATACCAGCAGGTTCCTAAACCAAAGCTGGTCATGATCATAGGCAGTTGTGGTGCTACCAAAGGAGTATTTCAGGAATCATATGCTATGGCTGGCCCATTTGATACATTGCTACCTGTAGATGTTTATGTTCCTGGTTGTCCGCCACGTCCTGATGCAATAATCTTTGGGGTTGCAAAAGCCTGGGAAAAGTTAGAAGTGTTGTAAAAATAGTTCATGTGGTAAATGGTATGGATGTTCAATCAATTGTGACGATTATTCAGGAAAAATTAGGGAATCACCTCCAGGCTTCAAGGTTGAAGGTGAAAAACTACCATGGTGGAATTATGCGATTGCACCTATGGATCAGTATAGATCGAGAGGCATTCCATTTTACGGTAAATACTCTAAAAAGTTTAGGGAGGCTTCACCTATCTACAGCAATGGCTTATAAGGAATATGAAGATCGTATTGAACTTATCTATCCATTTGCCCTGAAAATGGATGATACTCACTATTCTGAATTAATGATTATTGCATCTGTAGATTTACCTAATAATGATTTAACAATCAGAACTATTACCGATATTGTCCCGGGAGCTCTTTTTATGGAAAGGGAAGTTATGGAAATGCTAGGGATAGTAATTGAAGATATCCCTGATAGCAGGAGGCTATTTACTCCTTCATCCTTACAGGATGGATATTTCCCTCTTCGTAATGGCAAAAACAAGGAAGATAGCAAATGAAATCTGATAGAGTATATCCTTTAAATATAGGACCGATACATCCTGCATTTAAGGAACCAATAAAATTTACATTCAGGATAGAAGGAGAGCAGGTTACTGGTGTTGATATAGATTTTGGTTATACACATCGAGGGATCGAAAAAATAGCTCTTGAAAGAAATTACATTCAGATTATCTATTTACTGGAGCGAGTATGTGGTATATGTTCATTTTCGCATCCACTGGCATATTGTCTTGCTATAGAAGATGTTGCTGAAATACAGGTTCCTGATAGAGCTCGATATATCCGCACCATAATAGGTGAGATGGAGCGATTACATTCTCATTTGCTGTGGACAGGTGTTGCAGCTCATGAAATTGGTTTTGATACGCTTTTTATGTATACATGGAATATTCGTGAAAAGGTATTGGATTGTCTTGAAGAACTTACTGGCAACCGTATAAATTATGGGATGCTCACCATAGGTGGTGTCAGGAGGGATGTAACACCAGAGAATTCAGAAACTATTACACGCATGTTAGAATATTATATGGAATTGTATGATCGTGCTTCGGAAATACTTCTGGATGATTTAACATTACGTGCACGAACTGAAGGTATTGGGATCTTATCCCGTGAGCAGGCAGAAATGTTTTGTGCAGTTGGCCCTACTGCAAGAGGTTCAGGATTACTGAAAGATGTCCGTATAGATTATCCTGTTAATGCTTACTATGATATCCCATGGTTAAATCCTATATCACCACGTGATCTTGGCAAAGAACCTATTGGTGATGTGTATGATAGAATGGCAGTACGAGTGCTGGAGATTAAACAATCATTAAATATAATACAGTTTTGCATGGAAAACTTACCAGAAGGAGATATTCATTCAGGTGATGGAGCAGTTAAAATTATCAACACGTTGAAGAAACTTGAAGGTGAGGGTATAGGGCGGTATGAAGCCCCACGAGGTGAGGTATGCCATTATGTTATACTGGATAACCAGGAGCACCCCATACAGTTAAAAGTCAAAGCGCCTACCTATTCAAATGGATTTACATGGATACCTATGCTGACAAATATTGAGATAGCTGATATACCAATAGTTATTGCTTCAATAGATCCATGCGTGGCATGTGCAGATAGAATGACTTTTATTAGAAAAGGTGGTGATGAAGAAAGGTACAACTGGGAATACCTTCATCAAAAAAGCATTAAGAAATACAAGAGGTCAGTAAATCAATGATTATGGTACTTGCCATAGCTCTCATCATTACGATAGTTGGATTAATATTAGGACTTTTGTTGAAGGGGATAGATCGGAAAATAGCAGCATATTTCCAGTCAAGAATTGGGCCACCCCTTTTACAGCCAGTTTATGATATCATTAAATTGGTGTATAAACAAACTATTATACCGGTAACAGCGGTGAGGTGGTTGTTTTCATCTGCTCCTGTAATAGCTCTGGCATCAAGTGTATTGCTACTATTATATATTTCGATGCCATATATATTCTACATCACTGGCATTGATACTACTTTGCAGGGTGATTTAATTGTAGTATTGTATTGTATTCTTATCCCTTCTATAGCAATAGTTACTGGTGCTTTTTCGTCTGGTTCACCGTATGCTGCGATTGGTGCTCAGCGTGAAATGGTAATACTTATGAGTATAGAATTACCAATAGCTGTAGTAATAATTAGTGTTGCATGGCATGTAGCAGATAGTATGGCTGATCCTTTTGCTATGTCATCATTATTTGAATATCCACTATGGCATAATGCTGGTGCATTTGGGGTATTGGGTGGCATATTATTGTTTTTTGCTATGGAGCTTGTTTTGCCAGCTGAAATGTCCAGAGTGCCTTTTGATCAGGCCGAGGCTGAAACTGAACTTGCAGAAGGTGTTTCAGTTGAATATTCGGGTAAGCTACTGGCATTTATACTATTAACTGATGCTTTTAAAGCATTAGCACTTTCAATGCTTGTTATAATACTTTTTTTCCCATATACGCTGTCCCAATTGTTTGGTATATCTTTTCAGATGTATGGACATAGAGTGGCCCCTTTTGTTGAAATAGCATTTTTATTATTTAAGATTATAGTGATTTACAGTTTTGGGATAACCTTTATCCGTGTTATTATGGCACGTTTAAAAATATCACAGGTTGCGCGTTTTTTTCTTTTTGCAATAACAGCAATCAGTATTATTGGGTTAATACTTATTATGCTTGATCCAAATATGAGGATTATATAGTAGGTGTGCCATGTTAGGTATGGTATATAAAGTCATTGAACAGATCTTTTCAAAAAAATCCACCAATTGTTTTCCTACGAAATATATTCCCAATAATACTAAACAATACCTTAACCAGGGAATAATACATCCACCAATTGTCGTTAAAGAAGGATTCAGAGGCAGGCTGGAATACGATTTTCAGAGTTGTACAGGCTGTGGTTTATGCAGTAAAGTATGTCCAGCTAATGCAATTGAATTATATTCTGCTGAAGTTAACAATAAGAAGACAAAAAGGATAGTCATCTATTTAACGCGATGTACCTTTTGTAAGGAGTGTGTTGATATTTGCCCTAGAAATTCTATAACCATGACAAAGGCATTCTGCATGGCAGATTATAAAAAATATGGTAATTCACTGGTGGTTGGGTCGGAATACCGACAGCAATGTGAGATAAAGGATCATACTGATGTTGTGCAAAAAAAGACAAATTGAAATATATAAAAAGCTACATAATGGTGATGAGATATATTGTTTCAGACCATCGGGTGGGTGTGGAAAAACTTAAAGTAAATAGTCATCATCCCAATGGCTCAATGAATGAAAAATATTTGTCTGGGCTCCTTTGATTGTTTTATTAAGATTTTTTAAAAGTTCTTTCATTTGATATCGTTTTGTGCAATCTTTGTAAGGACATTCATTTTCAATAGGTGATAGTGGAAGGGCTTTTATATAACCTTTGATCTGTGCTTCGGTTAAAAAAGCCAGAGGCCTGATGATTTCCAATGCACCGTTGAACATTTTTAATTTTGGTGGCATGGTCGATAGTTTTCCATGATAAAGCATATTTAAAAAAAAGGTTGTTATTATATCATCTTGATTATGCCCAAACGCTATCTTTTTGCAGTTGAGCTGTGCTGCTGTTTCAAAAAGAGCTTTTCTCCGGTACCATGAACAAACAAAGCACGGGGATGACCCTTTGATAGAAAGATCAAGTGTAATGTCTTTAATTATCAGGGGTATATTATATATTGAACAGTATGATTGAAGAATATTTATTGGTTTATTATTAAAATTTGTCACATTTACATGACAGCAATATAGAGTATAATGAATAGGTAAATACGATAGCCGGCGATATAAGGCATCCATGCAAACTAATGAATCTTTACCGCCTGATAATGCTATGCAAATAGTATCGCCTGCTTCTATCATTGTATACGTGTTGATTGCTTTGCCAACAGTTTTGACATATTTGGTAATTTGCTTTTCTTTCATTTTGATGTGCATAATAAAGCCTTGACGTAAATATAGTTATATGGTTATTAGTAGTATGAGTAGATTGCATTGTCAATAGTAATTGTGTGTAATATTAATTGTTATTGAGGTTATGAAAATGGCGCGCTGTATGATAGTTGATGATTCAAGTTTTATGCGTCGAATTATTCATCAAACATTAGAGGAGGCAGGTCATCAGGTTGTTGCGGAGGTTGATAATGGTTTAGATGCATTGTCAAAGTATAAAGAAGTGAAACCCGATGTTGTTACCATGGATATTACCATGTGGGGGAAGGATGGATTAGAAGCTATTTCAGAAATTACCAGTGATTATCCTGATGCTAAAATCATCATAATATCAGCATTGAATGAAAGAACTTTAAAAATAAATGAGAAAGATATTAATGCTAGGCTATTTTTATCAAAACCTTTTGAAAAGCAGGAACTATTAGATGCAATAGAAAAAGTCTTAAACAATGGATGAACAACTTTTACAATTATATAAAAAAAATGCTATTGCTGATAATGCATATATGATTGCTGATGGTACAGTATTTTTATTTGTCACAGAAGCTGATAAATATGTTTTGCAGGGGAAGAATGTAATTATAGGTGCCACGGAACCAGTATTAAACAGCAAAACGTATGAAAATATACACAGACTTGAAACAGCCTTAGCTGTCAAAGGTACAACAATAAAAAAAATTCCTGCTAATACTATTATACAGAGTTTAAATAATACTGCTTTTACCATGAATCTGGCTATAGTTGAAGCTAAAGTTGTTGTATTGACAAATGACATTTTGAAGAAAAATATGCAAATCGATTCTCAACTGGTGAAAGAACGGAATATATGTATTGAATATTACACTATTGTGCATTCACTGCAACTGGAATATGAAAAAAGAAAACTGCCATGGTTAAAAGATCTAATTGATAAATTTAAAACCAGCATAACATTTAAAAAAGGTGAAGCATTTTCGCGGGCAAACGAATCATTACGAATTGATACTCCCAGGGAACTATCTGCAAATATGATAGAGTTTCCTCCTGGTTCGCTATTATGTGAAGAAGGTTCGGTGGGTGATGCAATGTATATATTAGAGTCAGGGCAATTAGAGGTTTATATACAAAATTCAAAAGTGGCAACGATATCTGAAAAAAGTACTGTTATCGGTGAGATTGCAATGCTGCTTTCAATGCACAGAACAGCCACATTGAAAGCACAAAATACAGTTGTTGTTACTAAAATAACACGGGAAGATTTAAGAAGGTCAACTTCTCCAGAGTTGACGCAAGCATTGCTGGTTTCGTTAGCTAAAAAACATCATGCAAATGTGTTGCATATTATGGATATAAATGAAAAAAAAGCTCTTGCTTATGCAGACTCCCCCAGACAAGAGCTCATCAAAACTGAAGCATATAGATATCAAAATGAGCTATCACAACTTAAATATACACTGGAAAAATTAATTCAGAGCAAACAAGCTGATTATCTGGAATATATTTTAAACAAATAAAACTTACTGTTCAACCTCTGTTAATACTTCGCCCTTTTTAAGGGATTTCAGCCAGTTTAATTCAGCTTTGAGATGATTTTCTAGATAGGTATAAACGTGTAACTGAGAGTTTGGTGAATTATTTTTTAATTCAGTATCAATTTTTTCTTTTAATGCATTCATCTTATCTTTTATATGCTCAACACGATCTTCTATGAATTGTTCTTTTTGTTCAGGAGAAAGAGAATTCAGGAACATCAATACGATATCAATATCAAAATGTATGAAATTATGGTCAAAATATTGTTTCAGCATCTTTTTATAGTATTTTCGTCCGTCAGGCAGTATTTGATATATGTACCGCTCAGGATTACCTCCTTCCTTTTCGGTACCTATTTTTTTTACCCAGCCATTATCTAATGCTTTCTTAATTGCATAATAAATTGAACCAAATTTAATATCTACATAATCTTCAAGGCGTTCAACTATACGCTTTTTAATTTCATAGCCATAAAGATTTTCTTCCATCAATAATCCTAATATGGTTATTTCAATTTTCATGATGCACCTCGTTTGAATAAATTTTTATTATAAAATTTATAATATAAAAAATACTTATAAAAATCAATGATAATATTGTATGTTCATAAAAAAAATTTACAAATAGTTTAAATTAGATTATATAAATAAGACTTAATATTTCATTATGTTTAATATAGTTTAATTTTACTATTATTCAGGTGTTTAAGCATTTATCATTCGATTTCTTTCAATAAAGAACTGTAATGAATAACAATTGTATATCAAATTTTAACTCCTCGGAAAATATATAATATGGACTCCTGTCATTCCGGGCTTTAACCGGAATCGCAATATGTAACTGTAAATTCCGAAATGAGTTCAGGATGACTGCTGGCAACTATTTTTTTCATTCCCTCTCAGTGTCAGCATGCTGACCATCATGAACTCTCTTTAAATAACAAGCAAAAACAAGCAAAATTTACAACACTAATCATGCAATACTGTAGAACTTCCAATCATGATAAATCAATATCCATGATTATTGCGATAATTGTTTCAATGATAATCGGATTATTGTCTCTAAATCACAATCAGGATTGCTTGTGATAATTGAAGAAATAGTAGACATTGCAAGTTTTTCATCAAAGCCTAATGACACCAATGCATCGATAGCGTCCTGTCTATCGGGGGATGTTGTAGCAGGATGCTGAACAGTGGCTTCTAATTTCCGAAGTTTGCGTTTTAGTTCAAAGATTATTTTTTCGCTTTTACTTTTTCCAATTCCTGGTATAGCGGTAAAGGCAAGAATATTTTCAGCTTTCACGGCGTTGGTAATATAGTGAGGCGACATAGATGATAAAATTGATATTGCAATGGATGGGCCTACCCCGGGAATTGATGTAAGGATTGCAAACATCTGCTTTTCTTCTTCTGAACTAAAGCCATACAGGGCAACGGAGTTTTCTCTGACTACCATAGCAATATAAAGCTCGATAGTAGCTACAGAACTTATTTTTTCATAGGTAGATAGGGGGATGGTAACCTCGTACCCTACCCCATTAACATCAACGATAACTTTTGTTGGTTTAATAGATATTTTTTTGCCTTTAAGAAATGCAATCATATAAAACTCAAAATTGAAATAAATTTATACTTTTTGGTGTAATAATGATCTTTCTGGAGTTGCCAGACAATGACATAGTGCTATTGCAATTGCATCAAATGCATCATCATAATTATGTATTGTATCGCATTTTAAAATTTTTCTCAGCATGGTCGATAGTTGCTCTTTTGAAGATCTTCCATATCCGGTAATAGATTGTTTTATCTGCATTGGTGTATATTCAGAATAAGGTATAGCATGCTGAGTTAGTATTAACTTACAAACACCTATGACCTGCACTACCGATAGAGCAGTTTTAGTATTTTTACTGAAAAACAATTTTTCCAATCCACACGATTGAGGCTGATATAAAGCAATTAAATCACCTACACTTTGATATATAGTAAAAAGTCTTTCACCTTCGTCACCAGGAGTTGTTTCAATAACACCACAGTCAATATAGGTTAATCTATCGGTTACTATCGCCCAACCACAGCGTCCATAACCGGGGTCAATTCCCATTATAGTTGCCACATCGATTAGCTCATACTATTAATAATATCATCCGGGATATCAAAATTGGCGTATACATCCTGTACGTCATCATGATCTTCAAGAGCTTCGATCAATCGTAAACATTGTGATGCTTTTTGCCCTTCCAGATTGATGGTTGTTTTGGGAATATAGGTTATTTCACTATTTAATGTTGGCAGATTGTGAGAACGTATGATTTCTAATATGTCATTAAATTTATCAGGAGAGGTATAGACAACAATGGTAGTATCTTCAGTTTTTATATCCTCAACATCATAATCAAGGAGGATTTCCATAACCTTATCCTCATTTGTTGCATTTGCATCAATGTTAATGACGCCTTTTCTAATAAAAAGGAATGAAACACATCCAGATTCGCCTAAATTTCCGCCATTTTTTGAAAATATAGTGCGTATCTCTGGCGTTGTTCTATTTTTATTGTCAGTCATGCAGTCAACCATGATGGCAACCCCACCGGGGCCGTACCCTTCATAGCGTACTTCTTCGTATGTTGAACCATCAAGAGCTCCCGTCCCTTTTTTTATTGCCCGTTCAATGTTTTCCATTGGCATATTGTTTTCACGCGCTTTTAAAACAGCAGTCCGTAAACGAGGATTGCTATTGAGGTCATCACCACCGACGCGAGCGGCAACGGTGATTTCCCGTATAAATTTGGTAAATATTTTTCCCTTTTTTGCATCCTGTGCAGCTTTTCTGTGCTTAATATTAGCCCATTTAGAGTGCCCTGACATAATGAATGCTCCTCACAATACAATTTGTAAACATGAAGTAAAAACTAAAGTAATGACGAATGTTAGAAATGTCATTGATTTTGTCATTAATAAAATAATACATCTTTTCAATAAAAAAATTTTTATTAAAATCCTCTGGAAATTTTTAGCTGTAATTTTTCAATTTTTTTGCTGGATTCTCTTATTTTAATTCCATACTCAATGGTTTTGTTATACCATTCAATTGCTTGCGCAAATTGCATCATATTCTCATGGGCGACAGCAATTTTAAACGATAGTAATCCTGCATTCAATTTGCTGTATTCATGTTCAAGCTGCCGTAATTCAAGTTCATTGTTTCCTAATTCATCCATTAGCGTTTGATATTGGGGGTATAATGCAATATCTTTATTAGCAAGCAATGTTGATTTAATTACGTTTATTTTATCATTGATTGTATTAATATTGGCTTTTTTTTCATCTATTATTTTTTTCATATTTTCCGATATGGCTATTGACTGTAGATAGTATTCTAAACCATTTTTGTAATTAAGATCCATACATTCAATATCACCTAACATTGTATAAGATAGTCCTTTTAATACCCAATCATTTTCATTGAAAAGTGGGATAGCATTTATAAATGATTTGTATGCTAACTTCATATCCGAAATTTTTGTATAAGCAAGGTAGCCTAATGCAAAGAGAACAGCGTAATCATTGGGTTTATGATGAAGGTATAATGTATATTGTTCGGATGCTTTGATGTAATCTCCTATTGATTCATAGCAGTTTGCAGCGATCAGATAGAGATTGGGGGGAACACTATCACCTTTTGATGCAATATAACGGTTGAGATGAAATAAAGCTTTCTTTTTATTCTTGCCAGATGAAAGAGCTAAGGATAGTTCTAAAGAATAATCATAATTATCTGGTTTAATTTCATACGCTTCCTCTAAATAGAGCACATACGCATTAAATTTATTTATTTTTTTAAAAATTTGTGCTATTGAATAAAAGATTGTATGATCCTTTTCTCCAATTGTTGTAAAGCGTAATGCCTGAAAATAATGCTGTAATGCTTCATGATATTTGTAGATGTTTTGATAACAAAGTGCTGCATCAGCATGTAATGCATAGAGGGTATCGTTATTTTCTATAAAATATGGCTGTATCTTTCTTTCTGAAAAAATCTTTTGTAAATCAACCCCTTCTTCAATCTTTTCAATGGCAACATAGGTGGTTGGTATCTGCTTTTCAATGGATCTTTTTGAATATATATCGTCAAGCTTGGATTGGATAATTGTCAAAGCTTCAGAGAATTTTTTTTGGTGTATAGCATCTTTATAATTCTGTCCAAACAGGTAGCTGTTCATGAAAAATGATAACAATAATGTAATTAAAATTGGTAGTTTGGTATTCATAGTGGTTATTAGGTATACTTTTATTGATATTATCGGATGAGAAAGGAAGTAAGTTAAAAGGAAATGCTTATCTACGGATACGTATCCTGGGCAATTGCCGTTTTTTAATTTTCAGCGCACCTTCAGGATTATATTTGTTTTGTATTTCTTCGATACTGTGGCTAATGAGCATTCGTACTACCTCCTCGGCTTTATTGAGAACATCTATTAAGATAAAATTTTCATCGTCTGAGAAATCATTTAACAGATGTTCTTCCATCGTTATGCCTTTATGTGGGTAGCCAATACCAATTCGTACTTTTGCAAATCTATCGGATTTCAAAGCCTTTGTCATAGATTCTATTCCAGGGTGCTTGAGCTTGGACATAATGGAATCAACACGAATTTCGCCCAGAGGCAAAGACGAATCTTCCAGGACACAGATAATATCACGGACATTGATACGTAAAAAAGAAGCAATATACAGCACTGACTCACCAATAAGGGTAACAAAGGTTTGAGGTTTCAACAAAACGACATCCTCACCTGAAATTTTGCCACGTCCAATGATAGATTTTTTCTTTTTGACACGTATGTCAATATTCTCGTTATTGCCAAGAATATCGACAACCTTAAAGCCAATGTTTTGCCTGTTATTGAAGTATTCTTCGCCTGGATTTCCAAATCCTACGATTAATTTCAATTACATACACCTCATTACTAAATAATTACTGTTCTTCAACAGTTTCTTGAGGTTGTTCCCCAGCTGGTTGTGCAACCTCTTCGGTGGCTTTATGTGGTGCAAGTACAGCTACAATAACCGATTCAGGTGAACTTAGGATCTTAACACCGTTTGGAGCTATAATATCCTTTACATGTATAGATTGCCCGATTGCTAAATTTGTTACATCAATTTGAACCTTTTCAGGTAAATCTGCTGGTAGGCACTCAACTTCAATTTCGCGCTCAATTACTTCTAAAATCCCACCCTGCTTAACACCAATAGAAGTTCCAATAATTTCTATAGGTGCTTTGGTAGTTATGGTCTCGGTCATTGTTACTTTAAAAAAATCAAGGTGTAAAATTTCATCCGTTATAGGGTGTCGTTGATAATCCTTTATAAAAGCTTTTACCGGGGCACTGGAATGATCATTAAATTGGAGGTCAATGAGCAGATTTTCTGATATATGTCCCTTGAAGATTTTAAAGAAATTCTTCTTCTCAACCATTACAGCCTGTGATACGCCATGGGAGTATAGAACAGCAGGGATGTATCCCTGTGCTCTGAGCCTATGATTGGCATTTTTCCCAATTTCTGATCTCGTTTTAATTGGTAATACTTGTGCTTCCATATCAACCTCTTCCAGATAATTTAATATACATTATAGTAAAAATGGTATAAAATTCAATAATTATTTACTATGACATTATCGTATAAATAATGAACTTACCGATTCTCCATTATGAATTCTTCGTATTGCCTCTCCAAAAAGTGGTGCCATAGATAGTATTTTCATATTGGGTAATATTTTATGTTCAGGGATATCTATTGTATTGGTTAATATGATTTCTTTAAATTCAGCCTTTTTAAGTTTTTCGATAGCATTGTCGGATAACACTGCATGCGTGGCAGTACAATAAATATCTTTTGCTCCACTCTTCTTTAAGGCATTTGCTGCTTGTGCTATAGAACCTGCTGTATCAATCATATCATCAATGATAATGCAGTTGTGATTTTTAACGCTTTCCTCGCCAATGATATTCATCACCTCCGATTTGTTTGGTTCTGGTCTTCGCTTGTCAACGATTGCTAATTCGGCACTGATATTACGAGCTAAAAATCGAGCACGTTCAGTTCCACCTGCATCAGGAGAAACCACTGTTGGATTTTGTATATTCAATTCATTGACATATTCAATAACAACTGGAGATGCAAAGAGATTATCTACGGGGATATCAAAAAAACCCTGAATTTGATCGGAATGTAACTCCATGGTAAGAACACGGTTGACACCTGCAGCATGGAGCATGTTAGCTATAAGCTTGGCAGAGATAGGAACACGCGGTTCAACTTTTCGGTCCTGTCGTGCATAACCATAATAAGGGATAACTGCAGTAATACGCTGAGCAGAAGCACGCATTGCGGCATCTACCATCAACAGCAATTCCATTATGTTATCATTGGCAGGATTGCTGGTAGATTGTATTAAAAAAACATCAACGCTGCGAACATTCTCCAGAATTTTAACAGATATTTCACCATCTTTAAATTTTTTTATTTCAATTTCAGAAAGCTCAATACCTAAATAATGAGCTATATCCTGAGCTAATGCATAATTTGATGTTCCCGAGAATAATTTAATTGGATAAATCATATACACCCTATTTTTTAATAAACGTTTTTGTAATTATGCTTCCAAGTTTTATAAGTTCTTCTTTAGAATTTACACCAGTTCCTTCAATGGGGTCATCAAGTTTAATGATTTTCACATCATATCCAGACTTTCTGATAAATGTTAAAACATCAGGTAGATAATATTCCCTTTGAGCATTGTCGGTGGTAATAGTTTTTAACCCCTGGAAAAGAATAGGACTTTTAAAAGCATAGGTACCGGTATTCACTTCTTTTATATTCCTCTGAATAGGATCTGCATCTTTTTCTTCTACGATCCTAATCAAATTATCATATTCACCTCGGATAATACGACCGTATCCGCAGGGATTTTCAAGTTCCATTGTCAGAACTGCAGCACCTGTACTGTGGTCGTTAACAGCATTATACAGCTTGATAAATGTTTCAGGCTTTATGAGTGGCACATCACCGCATGCAACAAGTAAACAACCGTTATAGGTGCCCAATTGAGGTTCAGTTTGCATTACAGCATGACCTGTTCCTAATTGTTCTATCTGCCAGACAAAGGAGATATTGTTGTCAATTGCTGAAATTACATCATCACCTTTATAGCCCACGACAACTATAATATCATTATAACTTATACCTGCACTGATGAGATTATCTATAACATGCTGTACAAGCGGTTTCCCGGCTAACCTGTGCAGTACCTTGGGCAGGCTGGATTGCATGCGCACGCCTTTACCTGCAGCTAATATGACAGCTTTACAGTTATTCATAACTATCACTCATAATAAAGTATGCTGAGGTGCCAGGATTCGAACCTGGGAATGCCGGGACCAAAACCCGGTGCCGTACCACTTGGCTACACCTCAAAATAATATTATAATTATAGTAATAAAATGCCTTATGTCATAATAAATTTGATACAAATACTTGTGAATAGTGAGGTTTAAGCGTCAGGAAAACCTCATTGGCTTTTCCAATATCGTGAAAAAGTGCACATAATGCCGAACCGCTACCTGTCATATGGATAAAATCCGGGGCAAAATCCTGCAAGGTGCGGTAAATTTCCCTAAGCTGTGGATTGTTATCAAAAACAATATCCTGGAAATCATTTTTAAAAATGTTTAATAAAGCACCTACATCACTTTTATCCCATAAAGACAAAACTGCTTCTTTTTTTGACAAAACAGGCGCAAAACTTCTCATCAATGCGGTGTATGCTTCTTTGGTACTGCTGTGAACGTCATTAAAAACAATAACAACTGCATCTGGCAGAGGTATTTTTTTCAATGGAGTTACTATTTCACCTTTACCTTCGCAAAGAGCAATATTTCCATTTAAACAAAAAGGAACATCAGCTCCAATCTCAGCAGCTAACGCCATAAGTTCATTGTGACTGAATTTATTGAATACGTTATTACAGAGCATCAAGGCTGCTGCAGCATCTGCACTTCCGCCACCCAATCCTGCACCTGATGGAATTTCTTTTTGTATGGCGATAGTAACCCTTGAGCCAATATGTGCAGTTGAACAATATAAACGTATTGCTTTTGTGATCAGGTTTTGCTCTATGGGGAGTTCTTTTACTATAGCGGCATTTTGCCCGCCTATGCATCGAATAGTTATATCGATAGTATTAGGATTGCATAGTTCACATCCCTCAAGTTGTAAAAGATCAAAGATATTAATCTTCGCCATGATACTACAGATATTATGGTAGCTATCTGGCCTTTTGTTCAAAACTTCTAGATGAAGATTTATTTTTGCGTAGGCTTTTATACTTTCAATCATCAATAATGGTATTGTGTAATAGATTGGCAAATCTATATTTTAGCTGTTTTTCTGTCAAGCAATTAATGTTGTATTAACAATATAGTTGGTGCAGGTTCAAGTTTAGCAGGAAAGATGTATGATTGTAGATCAAGAATAATTAATTATATATAAAATTACAACTTACAACAAAACACATTTGAAGCCTAATGTTAATCATTTCCATGTTATAATTATGACATTTTGTAATAATAATTGACAAGAATACCGCTATCTTGTATTTTATTTTAACATAGTAACCTTTAATAATTAGTTTTGAACATTCCCTTCCGGGGATAAGTATTGGAATACTGTGTATCGTATTGGTGGTAATGAAAAGCTGGATTCCCAGAGGTTCCCATAAGCAAATAGATATGAGTTAAATAAAACAATGAAGAATAGTATCATAACTACCCATAGTTTAAATGGCAGTATTTTTTCTTGTATTAAAAATATTCATGGACTAAGTGCACAAGGATGAAGCTACTTTTTTCATAACGTAGTACGCTATTATGAATATCAAAATTTATGTTAGCGCGTTGGCTATGAAATTATACCTCATTCCACTATTAGTAGCCTGTTTATTCTTTGCAGGTTGCTCTCCGACAGAGGTATTTTTTTCAAGTTATTCTGCACAATGTGGAGTATTTGATTGTTCTACAATTGATTTTACTAAAGAGAAGCCTGTTGAGCTTAAGGGTGAGTGGAAGTATAGAATGCTGGAAGATAGTCCGGCTTTTGCTCGACCAGATTACGATGATTCTGAATGGGATTATATCATAATACCCAATTACTGGAATTCTGAAAAATTTAAAGGCGATGGCTATGGCTGGTATCGCTTAAAGGTAAAAGTAAATAAAAGTTTTTGGGAAACTTCACCAGCCATCTATGTTCCAGGTGCAAACACAGCCTATGAACTCTATTTCAATGGCAACAAATTTATGTGTTCTGGGATTGTTAGCATTGATGAGCAATCCTCAAGCCCTTGTTTAAAACCTCAATTAAAACCTTTAAACTGTGAAAAAGAAACTGAAGAATTTGTCATAGCAGTAAAAGTATCAAACTTTTTTCATCGTGGAGGCGGCCTTAATAAGTGTATAGTTATTGGTCCTTTTGAAAGTATTACACAGATTCTGTGGGAACATGATTTTATTAAAACGGTTATACTTGGCATTATATTCATCATTGCTGTCTATCATTTAATTCTCTGGATGGGGCGTAGAAAAGATAAAACCTCTTTTTGGTTTTCCATATTTTGTTTTGCTATTTTCAGCCATTCATTTGTTATAGGTAATTATCTTGAACGAATTTTTTATAATTCCGATGTGTTTTTTATCAGATTTTCAATTGAATATGGTAGCCTTGGTTTAGGATGGTTAAGTTTTACGCTCTATGTTTGTTATCTTTTCCCTCGTGAATCAAACAGAATGTTTGTAATTTTTCAGATTATTACAGGGATTATTTTTATAAGCATTCCAATGATTTTACCCCCTAAAATATTTACAAATTTGATAGGTGCTTATAATGTAATACTGTTCACTACAATGATTGGAGCCTTTATAATTCTTATTGCTGCCAGTATTCGTCGCAGGGATGATGCATTGTTAATATTTATAGGGTATATAGTATTAATGATAACTGTTGCTAATGATATTTTACATAATCTATTTATCATACGTACATTTTTTATGTCTGAATATGGGCTTGCGCTTTTTATTCTGTTCCAATCATCAGTTTTGTCATTACGATTTGCAAGAGCATTTAAGACAACAGAATATCTTTCAGAGAATTTAAATGCTGAAGTAAAGAAAAAGACGGAAGAGCTTTTGAATCAGACTGAAAAAGCCATATCTGCTCAGCAGGATACAGAGAAAACGTATAAAAAGCTGGCATCATTATATGATCAAATATCAAATGAAGTTCATCTTGCAAAAACTATTCATGATAGAATTATTCCTAAAGAAATAATGCACATACCGGACGTAAAGATTGCAGTGTACAATGAACCGTTTATGCAAATAGGTGGTGACGTTTATGATATAGCTTCTCTACCAAATAAAAAGACACGCGTGTTTCTTGCCGATGCAACTGGACATGGTATAAGCGCATCATTGATTACCATATTGATAAAAGTTGAATATGATAAGTTAAAGGATGAATGTGAAACCCCTGCTGAAGTTTTTAAGAAACTCAATACAGTATTTTCGGATTATTATAAAACAATGAAAATGTTTTTAACGGCAATTATGGTTGATATTGATGGGAACAATAATAAACTTCTTTATGCTTCGGCAGGTCATCCTGATCAATTTTTGGTTATGAACAGCACTATTTTTGAGTTATCCCGCACGGGTCCTGCAATTGGAATTTCAAAATTTTCAAATTTTGAAAATAAGATAATTGATATCAAAAAAAACTATAAATTGTACCTATTTACTGATGGTATAATTGAGGAATTTAGTACAGACTATTTTGGAAACCAATATAAAGATTTAAAGCATTTTATACTTGAAAATGGGCACTTAAGTGTTGAACAAACAGTATCGCTTATTAATGAAGCGATAAAAAGGAATGCATCAAACATTGAACACCGTGATGATAAGATTTTTATAGGGATTGAGTCTATATAAAATAAAAAAAGTTACTAAAAGGCAATGACCCGATAAGCAAAGAATATGGGTGAAGTGATTGAAATAATAATAATCCATCATGAATAGGCATAAATTTTTTTTCCAGATAATAATAAATAATCAGGTATTGATTTATTTTTGTTTTTATAGTATATTATATGACCATGAATAGTAATACAGTATTTTAGAGGATGTTTAATATGAATAAAAAAGTATTACTGGCAATAAAAAATAATAATCGGGAAGCTATTACAAAACTGATAACAAGTACACCAGGTATTAGTGGTGTAAACTATAACAATAAACACTATGAAATTGAGTACGATAGCTCCGTTATAAGTCCCATACACATTGTTGAACTGCTGGAAGAAAATGGAGTATACATAGAAAAAGAAATTGTACAGGCAACAATAGGTGACATGAGCTGTGTCATGTGCTCTAAAGCGGTAACGAATGCGATTATGGATATAGAGGGTGTGCTTGATATTAATGTAAACTATGCCACAGGGAAAGCAATGCTTGTTGTTACCCCTGAAGCTGTTCATGACAGCGACATAAAAACAAAGGTTGAAGATGCTGGTTACAGGTTTTTAGGGACAGAAGAGGTCCAAACACAAAAACAGTCACCACTGCGCCTGATACAGATTGTTGCTGGGCTGGTAGCTGGTGCTTTGCTTATGGCAATGATGTATGGATTGTGGGCTATGGATACTATTGGCATCGCTATTATATTAACGCCAGTATTTCTTTTTGTGAGCTATCACATATTTACTGGTGCATACCATGCACTGAAAAATAGGGTTTTATCAATGGATGTTATGTATGCCATGGGCATCGGGGTATCATTTGGTGCAAGTATCCTTGCTTCACTGCACGTGCTGTCGCATGAATTTATGATCTATGAAACCTCAATATTTCTGGCATCATTTCTTAACATCGGGAAATATCTTGAGGAAAGGGCTAAATCAAGGACATCCCATACCATTGCAAAGCTACTATCGCTTAGTCCGGATACAGCGATAGTCATTCGAGATGGGAATGAAATAGAAATAAACACCAGTGATGTTACCATTGGAGACACGGTTGTTGTGAAACCGCAAACGCGCATTCCGGTAGATGGCGAAATTGTAAAGGGACAAAGTTATGTGGACGAGTCGATGGTAACCGGTGAATCTGTGCCAGTATTCAAAAGCGAAGGCAATGCGGTTATTGGGGGGACACTTAACAAAAACAGCCTGATTGTGATAAAGGCAAAAGCTATTGGACAGGATTCAATACTATCACGGATTATTAATCTGGTTGAACATGCAGTGATGTCAAAACCACGTGTGCAACGTTTTGCCGACAGGGTGGTAAGCATTTTTATACCGGTTATACTGACGATTGCAACAATAGCCGCACTGGTTTGGTATGTAATAAATGGGGATATATTTTTTTCATTTGAGGTGTTTGTGGCTGTCATTGTTATAGCCTGCCCATGTGCATTGGGGCTTGCTACTCCAACTGCTATAACCGTTGGTATTGGAAAAGGCGCTGAACTGGGAATACTGATTAAAAATAGTGAAGCCCTGGAAAATGCTTCAAAGGTTACGCATGCAGTATTTGATAAAACGGGAACGTTAACAACCGGCACCATGACAGTGACCAATATTATAGCGTTTGACAACATCAGTGAACATGAACTGCTATCGGTTTGTGCTTCCCTGGAACGCTATGCTGAGCATCCTGTTGGTGAAGCAATTGTACAATATGCTACCAATCACCATGCAGTGTTCCATGAGGTTGAGGATGTCAGCGTAGTGGAAGGGAAAGGTGTCATGGGGACGATAGCTCAAAAAAAGGTTATTGCTGGCAGCAGAGATTTTATACAGGATTACATACCATGTGAAGTAACTATCGCACAAAAGATGAAAGAATTTGAAAATGAAGGAAAAACGGTCGTTGTTGTAGCACAGGAAAAGCCGTATGGTATTATTGCACTATCGGATACGCCCAGGACAGATGCAAACACGGTTATACGCTCTTTGCAACAGCGTGGTATAAAAACAGCCATGCTTACGGGTGATAACAGGCTGAGTGCTCTGGCGATAGCTCATGAAATTGGCATGGATGCTGTATATGCTGATGTTAAACCTGAAGATAAAATGAATGTTGTGAAACAGTTGCAAAAGGATGGAGAGATTGTAGCGTTTATTGGTGATGGCATCAATGATGCGCCGGTGCTGGCACAGGCTGATGTTGGGATTGCACTTGGCAGTGGAACTGATGTGGCGATAGAAGCTGGTGATGTAGTACTCTTGAGGAACAGATTGCGTGATGTGGTGACCTATTTTGAGTTAGCAGTAAAAGTAATGCGACGCATAAAACAGAATATCTTCTGGGCATTTGCATATAATGCGGTTTTAGTGCCTGTAGCTGCTGGCGTGTTGTATCCTTTCACAGGCTGGCTGGTAAAACCCGAACTGGCAGGGGCTGCTATGGCTTTAAGTTCGGTAACAGTGGTAAGTTTATCGTTGATGCTCAAGAGGTTTAAACCTGGTATATAAGCTTCATCAGTGTTTCTTTTATCCATGCTGGTAATTCGCCATAATCCTCAAAGCTCAATAAAGCCCCTAAATATATTTTATAACTTTGTCCCTTGAACTTCTTTTCAAAACCTTGTATAATGTAGTTGTTATCCCAATTATGCTGGTTATACAAATAAGCAGCATCAAAAGGATCTTTGGGGTCAATTCTTCTTCCTGCAACATACAGTTTGTTCAAAAAGAGATCAAAATCACCTGCTACTTTAATGTGATGAATAGTTTCAATTTTTTCAAGGTTTTTAAAAGGAAAAAAAACAAATGATACTTTTATTCCATTGATAAAGAAATCTATATTATCCTCTTTACGCTCCCATTTATCAATCTGGTTTTGATATAATGGTATTACTTTTTTTGCCAATCGGTTATATGAAAATTCTTTAAAATTAAAGAAATCAAGATCATAACTTATCCGGTGGTTATATTTTAACATTATGGCAGTACCACCAGCTAAATAAAAATGCGGAAACTGCTCTTGTATCTGTTGTGCCAGGGTAATTATTGTTGTGTTAATGGTGTTCATTCCAGTACCGCACCCAGAATTTTACTCCCCGTTTTATGTCAGGGTAACGAGATACTATGTCAGTTGTTTCCGTTGAATATAAAGAGTAGATAGTATGTATTTCTTCATAATTGCCATACTGCAAAACACGGAGAATTAATTTTTCAAGTGGAGCAGTATCCTGTTCATCCCATAAAAGAGATGTAAGGTTAGATGGAATGGGTACTTTTTGTGAGTAGAATGGTTTTATACGTTGTGGTTTTTGAATACCACTGTTCTGTTGCTGCATGATAGTTACCTGATAAAAAACAAATGTAAAGTGTATACTGTAAATACAGTATCATGTCTATAGTAATAAAGCAACTATTTTATGTATTACACATGATTACATATTAAAATTTACAAATTTCAGATTCATGGGTGTTAATAAAAAATGACATTATTACCGGTTCAGTAAAGCGCGGCTATTTTGAAAATATGATATGCAATGAAATAACAAAGAGGATTATTCCAAAAATACGGCGGAGTGTTTCGCTATCAAGTGACACCGCAATCTTACCACCAAAATAGCCCCCAATGATAAAACCTAAAGCCAGGGTAAGCGCAACCGGTATATTAACATAGCCGGATTTATAATATGCATATGCTGCAAGAATACCAATAGGTGGTATCATTGCAGCAAGTGTTGTTCCCTGTGCTAAATGCTGATTAAAATGCATTACATATATCAATGCTGGTATCATGATAATCCCACCACCAATACCCATAAGTCCTGATAACATGCCGGCTGATAGCCCAATAATAGTTGTTATAATAAGCATACAGACCTCTTTTGTTAAAATAAATGTTGACCAGAAAAGTAGAATACAATTGCTTTATGTCAAGCGATATACTGCAAAGGTTTAGCACATGGCAAAAAATACCTGTATTGTTACCTGTGAGCATGCCGGAAACTATATACCACCTGAGCTTACAGCACTTTTTTCCGGAGAGCATGAAATAGTAGCAACCCACCTTGCGTATGATATTGGGGCATTACCAATGGCTATGATTATTGCCAGCATACTGCATGTGCCACTTATATACACAAAGGTTACACGCCTTATTGTCGATTGTAACCGGTCAGTAGGAAGTGATGAATTATTTTCGAAATTTACAAAAAATTTTGATAGCGTTCTTAAAAATGAGCTGATACGACGTTATTACGATAAACACCGCAATACAATAGAACAGGCTGTTAGCAGGGCAATGCGACATCATACGCATGTCATTCATGTTGCTGTCCATTCGTTTACACCACAATTGAATGGATTTAAACGGTATTGTGATATAGGACTTTTATATGATCAATACTGCCCGGTAGAACAGCAATTAAGTAAAAGTATCAAAGAAACTTTGTTTGCACTGCATCCGTTGCGCATAGCATACAATTACCCTTTCAGGGGGTGTGGTGACGGTGTAACGGTATGGCTTAGAAAGCAGTACGGAGATAGGTACTGCGGCATAGAAGTGGAGGTTAACCAGGATTTATATTTTCAGGGAAACCATTTGTGGCGACAGTTATCCAGCAATATTGGGCAGGCAATAAAAAGGGCAATGACAACAGTGTAAAGGATTTTTGCTATACCATACACAATAAGAAATCTGCCATCCATGCCGAGATAGGGTAGCGATGACTATTGTTTGACAGTGGTCTGAGTATCAATACTGTTTTTGGGAGAAGGATATAATGGTAGTAGATATGACGATGGCGCAGAAGAAATTAAAAAACATAAAGGCTGAGTATGCTGAAATTCGAATGAGTGAAAGTGATACGGTAAGCATCCATCTTTCAAAGAATAGAGTGGAAACCTGTAAAGCTGGTAAAACTACGCAGGGATCGGTGCGCGTCTATAACAGGGGATGCTGGGGATTTGTTTCATTTACAACACTGGATATGATAGATTATGCAATAATCCGTGCACAGGAACTATCGCACATACAAAAAAAAGATGACGCTGTTTCCATTGCTGCCATGCAATCCAATGTAGTGAACAAAAAAACAAAAGTACTGAAGCCTTTGCACAGCGTAAGCCTTGAAGAAAAGATGGAGCTTATGCACCGCTATAATGCAATTTTAAAGAGCAGCCCATTGGTTGAGAATACCAATGTTGTATACAGGGATTCCATGACTCACTATTATATGTACAATACTGACGAAACAGGTGTTGATTATGAAAGCTCGTTCTGTGGCGTTTCTTTTTCGGCTATAGCAAAGGATGGTACTGTTATGCAACCGTACGGTGAATCGATTGCACAGTACGGTGGATTTGAACTGGTTGAGGATAATCACGCTGTGGCAGAAGAGGTGGTGAAAACGGCTGCAGAGCTGGTAAAGGCAGAGCAGGTACAAAGTGGACTATACAATGTCATAGTGGATCCAAAGCTGGCAGGGGTGTTTATTCACGAGGCATTTGGGCATCTTTCTGAAGCAGATTTTATCTACGAGAATCCCCGAATGAAAGAGCTCATGGTGATTGGCAGGCGTTTTGGTCCGGAATGTTTACAGGTGATTGATGATGGCTCACTACCCTATACAGGGTATATCCCTATAGATGATGAGGGGATACAACCGCAAAAAACCTATTTGATTAAGGATGGTATTTTGACTGGCAGATTGCACTCTCGGGAAACAGCTAAAAAAATGGGTGAGCAGCCAACCGGCAATGCGCGGGCAATATCGTGTGGTGCACACCCTATTGTACGGATGACCAATACCTATATTGATAATGGCACCGCAACTGCTGATGAGCTGTTTGATCGTTTAGGTAATGGATTATATGTAGCTGGCGCATTAGGTGGGCAGACCAATCTGGAGATGTTTACCTTTACCCCGGCATATGCCTATGAGGTAAAACGGGGAAAGAAAACGAGATTATTGCGCGATTGCATGCTCAGCGGGAATGTGTTCATGACGCTTATGAATATTGATTCAATTGCAGATGATTGTACCATGTTTGGTGGATTGGGAGGCTGTGGCAAGCAGGGGCAGGCACCACTTCCGGTTTCTTCAGGTGGGCCGCACCTATTGATAAAAAATGTTCTTATAGGAGGCAGCGGTGCTGGAGGCAGCAAAAAGAAATCATGATGCTATTCGCAAAGAATGCCAGGGCGTTCAATGCAGATGGTGGGATATCTATTCCAATGATACTATCAGTAAGTCAGTTACCTTTAAAAATAATGTATTTCATTCAGCGCGCGAATCTGCAGTACGGGGATATGGTATCCGCCTGAACATACATGGGAAAACCGGTTTTTCATATTGTAATGATTTCAATGATATAAAAACTGTCATTGCCCATGCAAAGGATACTGCACAGTATGGGGATAACGAGGATTATGCACTCCCTGGTAAAAATGCCATTCCTAAAGTAACGCTCTATGATGAACAATGGTTGGAAAGCTGGACTGTAGAAAATCAGGTCCAGCAAGTGCAAGCTATCATAGATACAATCCGTAAAGCATATAGTGATTGCATGGTTGATAGTTCGGCAGGGTGTGTTGACGGATATGTTTATTTGACCAACTCCAGTGGTTTTGAAGCGGGATATCGTTACCTGCAACATGGGGTTAGCGTTTCGGGATTGCGCATAGTATCGGATGGGAGCCGTATGCAGGTATATGAAAGTACTTCATGGGGAAGCACATTTGATTACCATGAAATTGTTAATCGTCTTATTATGAAGTTGCAATTCAGCGAAACGAATGCTGCTATCCCTTCTGGCAACTATTATGCTATACTAACGCCAAAAGCATTTGGCCAGATTATGGGGGTGGTACTACAGGGGCTTTCCGGGAAGTCGATTCAACGGGGTATATCGCGCTATATAGGAAAATTTGGGCAGAAAGTTTTTGGCAAGCAGTTGAGTGTGTATGATAATCCGCTTGAACATTTTGCACCCGGCAGTTACCCTTTTGATGGTGAAGGGGTGATGGCTTTTAATAAAACGATCATTGAGTGTGGATATGTACAACGGCATATAGCGCACCTGCAGAGTAGCCATATATTACAGTGCAACCCAACCGGTAATGCATCGCGTAGCTATGCTACATTGCCACAGGAAAGCTTTAGCAACATTGTGGTGCCGGGTGGGGATGTATCATTCAAAGATATGATTAGACAGATGGACACCGGTATCATTATTGACCAATTCATAGGATTTGGTCAATCAAATACATTGATGGGACAATTTTCTGCTAATTTAGATATGGCATGGTTTGTCAATAACGGAGAGGTACAGGGAAGGCTTAAAAATTGTATGGTGGCTGATGATGTAACAAGGATGCTTGATGATACAATAGTACTATCAAAAGAGCGCGAATGGATTGGCGATAGTTATCTGCCATATGTTATGTGCAGGATTGATTACACCACCATCTAATTCACTGATAATATGAAAGTTTTACAAAATACTATAATTTTATTGCTTTTTTAGATAACTTAGTTATGTTTGCGGTAAAATTGAGAAAAGGCATACTTATTCAAATTTATATATAAAGGAGTATTCAATGAAAACAAGAATTACAGAACTATTTAAGATTCAATATCCAATAGTGCTTTCAGGGATGAGCTGGATAAGCACTCCGGAGCTTGTTGCTGCAGTATCAAATGCCGGGGGTTTGGGAATTCTTGCCACCGGGGTATTAACAGCAGATCAGACCCGTGAAGCGGTGCAGAAAATACGGTCGCTCACCAAAAAGCCATTTGGTGCAAATGTTACCCTTTATTTCCCCGGTGCTGAACGGAATGCACAGGTTTTAATTGAAGAAAAAGTTCCTATTATAAATTACTCATTAGGCAAAGGTGATAAGATTGCAAAAGCAGCTCATGCCTATGGTGGCAAGGTAGTGGCAACAGTTACCACACATAAACATGCATTTGCTGCACAACGGGATGGTGCTGATGCATTAATTGTTACAGGATATGAAGCAGCCGGGCATGGCGGAGCAATTACTTCGCTTGTACTTATTCCGGCAATTGCTGATGCGTTAGATATACCTATTATTGCTGCTGGTGGTTTTGCCGATGGTAGAGGGCTTTTAGCTGCGCTGGCGCTGGGGGCAGATGGCATAGCAATGGGTACTCGTTTTATGAATACCAAAGAAAGTCCGGCTGCAGAACAGGCAAAACAGGCAAGTGTAAAAAGTGAGGTATATGATACTATTTATACACCAAAAGTTGATGGCTTGCCTGCCAGGTTCATGAAGTCTAAAGGGGTTGAGCATTTATTGAAAAAACGATTAAATCCATTCAGTGCACTTATCAGATCCAAAAAGATTGCCGATATGTTAGAGTTTCCATGGCTTAAGTTAGCGATTGGCATTATGCTCATGGGGCCAAAACGATCGATGCAAATGGCACAGATGGCAATTGGATTTGATGCATTTAAACTGGGTACCATTGATGGCGATTTTGCAAAAGGTGTGCTGCCATTGGGGCAGGTAAGCGGCATAATAAAGGATACACCAACGGTAAAGCAGGTAGTGGATTCAATAGTAAAAGAAGCAGTAGCGATAGAGAAACAGTTATCAAAAAAAGTAAAATAGCACGATAGTCATTGAAGAGTACGACAGAATTATCATCAAAGAATATTATTGCAAAAGGGTTTGTTATGCAGAAAGCAACATTGCAAGGATTACACGATTTTTTATCAGAAGAAAAAACGGTTGTTTCTATGCTACTATCCCGTGCTGATGCACGAGGTGATAGTATCGCATTAACCGGCTTTAAGGGTGATGAGAAATATTCCTATACATGGTCTGAGCTTAAACACCATGCCTATGCAATAGGATATTTTTTAATATCCCATGGATGTCAGTCTGGGGATAAGATTGCAATTTTTGCGCAAAATTGTCCTGAATGGACCATAGTAGATTTAGGAATACAATCTTCCGGGTGTGTCCCTGTTCCAATCTATGCAACCAATTCAAAGGATGAAGCTCGATATATTATTGAAGATGCAGGAATCAAGGTGGTATTTACTGGTGATCAGGAACAATTTGATAAGATTTTAGAAATTGCCACCATGTCATCTGTTACTCATGTTATATCGCTGCAGGATGATGTCACTGTAACCAGTGAAAAGGGTTTTTATGTAAAAGATATTATTAATACTACAGTAGATAGTGCGGTTATTGAACAGGTTACATCCCGCATGCGGGGACTATCAAGTAACGATATGCTTACCATTATTTATACCTCAGGGACAACCGGCAATCCCAAGGGGGCTGTCCATACCCATGCAAGCTTTTTAGCAGGTATTTATGCTTCAGTAGTGCGATTTCCTGAAGCAGGTCCGGGTATGGTATCGCTGGCATTTTTGCCGTTAAGTCATGTTTTTGAACGTATGTGGAGTTATGGGGTACTCCTTAAAGGTGGTGAAAACCATTATTGCCGAAATCCAAAAGATATTATGGCAATTTTACCGCTTTCAAAACCACATTATATGTGTAGCGTACCGCGTTTGTGGGAAAAGATGTATGCTACAATATTTGACAGATTGGAATCGGCATCACCGGTAAAGAAAAAATTGTTTGTATGGGCAACAAACGCTGGAATAGAATTTGATACCAGAAAGCGTTCAAATAAGTTTATCAATCCATTCTTGCTTTGCAAAAAAGCTATAGGGGAGATAGTTGTTTTGAAAAAAGTGAGAGATGTGGTGGGTGGTAGAGCGAGTGTGTTCCATGTTGGTGGTGCAGCAATGTCTGCAGATATTAATGAATTTTTTAACGGCCTGGGTATTCCACTGGCACAAGGGTATGGCTTAACCGAATTTTTCCCTGTTGCAGTGGGTACTGATAAAACAGCATATCCCGGAATATGCGGTCCTGTTCTTGATATTGTTGATGTACGAGTTTCAGATGAGGGTGAGATACAATTGAAGGGCCCAATGTGTATGGATGGCTACTATAATAAACCGGAAGCAACAAGGGAGATGTTTACATCTGATGGCTGGTTTAAAACAGGTGATGTTGGGACCGTTGAAAAACATAATGATAACCTGTATATACGCATAACCGATCGTATAAAGGACCTTATCATTACTGCTGGTGGTAAGAACATCGCTCCACAGGTTATAGAAACCATGTTAGGAGAGGATTTGTACATTGAGCAGGTGGTTGTAGTGGGTGACGGACGGAAATATATAAGTGCGCTCATAGTTCCTAATTTTGAGATGTTACATGAATATGCAAAATCAAAAGGGATTCAGTATTCATCACGCCAGGAACTAATATCTCATCCGGGAATACTTGAGTTTTATAACAATAAAATTGAAAAGCTGACCGAAGGTTTAGGACAGGTAGAGAAAGTAAAGCGCTTTACCCTTATGCCTGCTGAGTTTACTCAGGATAATGGTGAGATAACACCAACCATGAAGATACGGCGTAAAGTAATTCAACAGCGATATAGTGATGTCATTAACAAGATGTATGAAGATTAAGCGTTAATAGGGAAAAAAATAATATTGTATATAAAATATTGATTGAAATAATATAACCATAACATTGTTATGTTATGGTTAGTGTATTGAATTACGATTATTAGCAAAAAGGGAGTTATTATGAAAACACGAATTACACAACTTTTTGGTATCAAGTATCCAATTATTTTACCAGGGATGAGCTGGATAAGCACACCCGAGCTTGTTGCTGCGGTTTGTAATGCAGGTGGCACCGGTTATCTGGCAACAGGACCTTTAACAGCTGAGCAGACACGAGCAGCCATTCAAAGAATACGTGAATTAACCAATAAGCCTTTTGGTGCAGGATGTACACTGATCATGCCAGGAGCAAGAGAAAATGCAGAGGTTATGCTGGAAGAAAAGGTCCCGATTATTAATGTTTCATTGGGTAAGTGTGATTGGATTGCTGAAAGGGCTCATAAATACGGCGGTAAGGTTATTGCAACTGTTGTTACTGAGAAGCATGCATTGGCTGCAGAGAAACAGGGTGCTGATGCATTACAGGTTACGGGGCATGAGGCGGCAGCACATGGTGGACAGGTTACTACCTTTGTTCTTGTACCTGCAATTGTAGATAAAGTTAAAATTCCTGTTGTTGCTGTAGGCGGAATTGCTGATGGCAGAGGAATGGCAGCTGCATTGGCATTAGGAGCTGAAGGTATAGGAATGGGTACCCGATTGTCAATGACAAAAGAAAGCCCTCTCCATAAAAAAACAATTGAAGCCCAGTTGAAAGCAGGGATAGAAGATACCATATATTCCAACAGATTTGATGGCATCTATTGTCGTGTGTTAAAGACAAAATCAGCAGAAAAAGCAATAAAAAAAGGTATGAGTCTGCCTCATGCTGCTATACAATCGTATAAAATAGCAAAGATGATGAACCTGCCCTATTTTAAATTGGTATTGGGAGTTATGTTGCAGGGCCCTAAAATGATGATTCAGCTGGCACATTTTGCAACAGCATTTGATAAAATTAAAGTTGCTACTGAAGATGGTAATTTAGAATATGGTGTACAGCTCATAGGACAGTGTCAGGGTTTGATAAATGATGTTCCAGCAGTAAAAGATGTTATCGAGCGGACAGTTAAAGAGGCAAAAGCCATATATCAAAAAAATTTAAAGAAATTTTAAAAATTTGTTTATAATAAGGGGGCACGTTATCGCCCCCTTATTTTTAAAGTTATAAATATTATTATTTTAAGGCAGTTGTTATGACTATCAACAAACAGGTACAGGATAAAATAATGAAAGCAACTGTTATAGTTAATCCATCTTCTCGATCAGGATTAAAGGTTTATCAAACGCTAACCCATTATATGGATAATTATTATTATCATGAAGATCAAATTTTTATTTTAATTCCTTGACAAATTTACCATCAAAAAATAAGTTTGAACACCAAATTCTGAAAGAGATGAATTTCTTTTTTCCACAGTTTTTTGATTAATATATATAGCGTGCTACGCTTATAATCTATATAATTTTTATTAGAAATTTTCTATTAACATTTAACATCGAAGTGTGAGAGGCTACAATGAGTATCTGGCAAAGGACATTTTCATTAAAGAAATCTCAGATTGAGAAAAAATGGTATATTATTGATGCTGAGGGAAAAGTACTGGGGCGGCTTGCAGCGGAGATTGCACATGTTTTACGAGGAAAGCACAAACCAACCTATTCTGCACATCTGGATATGGGTGATAATATTGTCGTAATCAATGCAGAAAAAATTTTATTAACAGGTAAAAAACCAGATGATAAAGAGTATTTCTTCCATTCAGGATATCCAGGTGGTATGAAATTTGTAAATATTAAAAAGATGTTGCAGAAAAAACCGGAATATGTTTTATATCATGCTGTAAAAGGGATGATGCCCAAAAATAAATTGTCACGCAATATCATGGGAAATTTAAAAATTTATGCAGGGAAGGATCATCCTCATCAAGCACAAAAGCCGGAAAATCTGGAATTAAAATTTTAATAAGATAAATCTATAGGTATAAATAAATACGAGGTACGTACTATGGCAAACGCAGTTAATTATGCAACGGGGAGAAGGAAATCAGCTGTTGCACGAGTTTGGTTGAAACCAGGGAATGGGGCTATTGTTATCAACAGTAAGCCTATTAATGAATATTTTAGACGACAGACTCTTGAATTGGTTGTACGACAGCCGCTTGAAGAAGCCGGGGTACTTGCTTCATTTGATGTGTATGCAACAGTAAATGGGGGAGGATGGACAGGACAGGCTGGAGCTGTAAAGTTAGGCATAGCACGATGTTTGTCGGCGCTTGATGAAAAGTATAAAAAATCAATGCGACAGGCAGGATTCCTAACCCGTGATTCACGGGAAGTGGAACGGAAGAAATACGGACAGAAGAAAGCAAGGAAAAGATTCCAATTTTCAAAACGATAATAATGAGAATACAATTTTTCTTTACAAAAAGGATGCCGCTGAGCATCCTTTTTTATTGTTAAATATTAATAGTATGGTGAGCTTTCATGGTAATAATAGATATAGAATATTCTGATCGCTATATCATGATAACGTTAGATAGTGGTGAGCATTTAAAAATTGATTCTGTTTCAGTACCACAGGGATTGCTGCGAAAGGGTACTGAAATTGATATTGATGCATATGAACATATTAAAGAAGAGTCAAAGCTGTTTGAATGTAAGGAAAAAGCTCTTTACTATATTGGGCTGAGAGATAGATCGGAGCATGAAATAACAAAATATCTTATAAAAAAAGGATTTGATAAGAATACAATATATAGAGTTATAAAATTATTTATAGAAAAAGGATTTATAGATGACTATCACTATGCATTACAGTATGTCCGTTCGACACATGAACACAAAGTTGTTGGCAACAGGGTGATAGAAAAAAAATTGTTTGAACGAGGCATCCATAAATCGTTAATAAAAAAAGCAATAAAAAAAATGCAGGATAACGAGCCTGATATTGAGCGCATATATCAGATAGCACAAAAAAAATATAATCGTGTAAAAGGAAAAGAGCATGCCAGGGAAAAGGTTGGATTGTTTTTGCAGCAAAGAGGTTTTAGCTGGGATACAATAAAAGAGGTTTTGAACAGGCTTGGTGATAATAATAGTGATAATAATAATTTTATTGATGATTAGGCAATCCATGATACAATCGTTTTGTGGAAATAAATAATATTGAAATTGTAGCACCAATTTTTTATATTGTTCTCATTTGATATGTTGTTATGTTATTGATTGAGTAGCCGATGCAGAGGGTTAATCACAATTTATAATAATATTGATTTTATGAAATTGATTACAAGTATACAACAATGAGATACAAAAACAACCATGCATTGTTACAGGGAAAGGTTCAACAAGATAATCACTACACTATTTTATTATTGAGAGAGAGGAATTCAGCATTATGATGAAAGTTCATGATTTGCGAGTTGCTTTTATTGAATACTTTAAACAGCGAGATCACAGGATAGTTCCATCAAGCTCGCTCATTCCGCAGGATGATCCTACATTGCTCTTTACCACGGCTGGCATGGTTCAGTTTAAACCTATGTTTGCTGGTACAATTAATGCAGAATACACACGTGCTGCTTCTATACAAAAATGTTTACGTACCAGTGATTTAGCAAACGTTGGGAAAACAAAACGGCACTGCACTTTTTTTGAGATGCTGGGTAATTTTTCATTTGGCGATTATTTTAAGAAAGAGGCTATCCAGTGGGCATGGGAATTTTCCACACAGGTTATTCAATTTCCAGAAGAGAATATCTGGGTTTCTATATATACCGACGATGATGAAGCATTTGATATATGGCATACCATCATTGGAATACCTGAACAAAAGATTGTTCGTCTTGGCAAAGAGGATAATTTCTGGGGTCCTGCAGGTGATTCAGGGGCATGTGGTCCCTGCTCTGAGCTGTATCTGGATAGAGGGGCAAGCTTTGGGTGCGGTAAGCCTGACTGTAAACCAGGATGTGATTGTGAACGATTTTTAGAATTCTGGAACCTGGTGTTTAATCAGTATTTTCAGGATACTGAAGGGAAGCTTCACCCACTTCCTAAAACTGGTATCGATACAGGTATGGGGCTGGAACGGCTGGCAACATTAGTGCAAAATGTCGATAGTATCTATCAAACAGATGAACTCAATGAATTGGTAAACTATGTTATAAACAAACGCAATATTCGCTATGAGGGAGACGCACAGGTTGCTGTCAATGTTCTTGTTGAACATGCCAGAACGCTGACTTTTGCCATCTCGGATGGGGCATATCCCTCAAATGAAGGGCGCGGGTATGTTTTGCGACGTATTCTCAGGAGAGCATTGCGCTATAGTCGTCAGATTGGTATCCATGAGCCATTTGTTTATACCATGGTGGAGCCTATTGTTACAATAATGGGAAAACAATATCCGGAGCTATCGTCCACAAAGGAAAATGTGAAAGCTGTTATTAAAGGTGAGGAGGAACGCTTTTTAGAAACAATTGAAAATGGTATGGACAGGCTGGATGAAATAGTTAATGCCCTGAAAAAGAAGGGAGAAAAAACAATACAGGGGAATGATGTCTTTGTATTGTACGATACCTTTGGCTTTCCGGTTGAAATGACAGAAGAGATAGCACAGGAACATGGGATGACTATTGATAAAGTTGGTTTTGAAAAAAAGATGGAAGAGCAACGTACACGAGGGCGCCAGAGCTGGAAAGGTGCAGAAGGAAGTATTGATACTATTGTTGGACAGTTAGCAAAGATTATCCAGAGAACAGAGTTTGAAGGATATGAAAAATATGATTCGGAATCTGATGTTGTTGCCATGTCAAATTTTGAAGATTTGAAGGTACAGCTTGCAGATGGTGAGAGGGGTATAATAGTTGTCAAGAATACACCGTTTTATGGTGAGTCGGGTGGGCAGGTAGGTGATACTGGTTATATATATGGTGATAATGGAACTTTCAGAGTAGAGGATACAAAAAAAAGCGGCGACCTCATTATTCATGTGGGACAGATGGAGAAAGGATATTTACAAGAAGGGGAGCATGTACGCTTGTCCATTGATGGAATACGTAGAAATTGTATACGGGCAAATCACACTGCAACACATCTGCTGCAGGCAGCTTTACGCAATGTTTTAGGGCAGCATGTTAAACAGGCAGGTTCATTGGTTGAACCGGAGCGTTTTAGATTTGATTTTACCCATTTTAAGGCAATGTCACATGATGAATTATTGCAGGTTGAAACTATGGTGAATGAAAAGATATGGGCATGCTTGCCGGTTGAAACCAGTGTTATGCCATTGCAGGATGCAATACATGCGGGAGCAATGGCTGTGTTTGGTGAAAAATATTCGGACATTGTGCGGATGGTGTCGGTTAATAATTTCAGCAAGGAGCTTTGCGGTGGTACGCATGTAGATAATACCGGAAAAATTGGTGTTTTCAGGATAATGCATGAGGCTTCACCGGGTGCAGGGGTACGGAGGATCGAAGGTGTGACGCTTAAAGGAGCATATGAGCGTCTGTTACATGATCAGCACCTGCTTGGCAGGGTGATGCGTTTGCTTGAGGTTAATGAATCAAATGAATCAAATGTAGAGAAAAAAATAACTGAGATGGTAGAGAAGGTATCGTTATTAGAAAAAGAACTGGAAAAAACAAAAGAAAAGGGACTTAAAAGTATAGCAAAAGATTTATATGACAAAGCAGAAACAATTAATGGCATAAAATTTGTAAGCGCTGTATTACAAAACATGGATGCTGAAGCATTACGCTCAGTGGCTGATTTTGTTCGGGAGCTATCCGTTGCAGTGGTGGTGTGCCTTGCTTCTTCACATGATGAGAAGGCTTTTATTATTGCTGCTGCTAACAAAATAGCTGTAGATAAAGGTATTGATTGCAATGCTATCATTAAAGCTGTTGCAAAGAAGATTGGTGGTGGCGGCGGCGGCAGGAAAGATCTGGCACAGGCAGGTGGTAAATCCCCTGAAAATGTTGGGATTGCTTTATCCATGTGTAAAGAGATACTATTGAATAGTTTTAAATAACATATTTTTTAATTTGTCATTAATTTTTGAAATACCATCTGGTCGTGATATATAAATATGTATATTATAATTAATATATTCAAGGGGGCATTATGGGCGAACTGAAAACAATGGTCCGGTATTTTTATGATACATGTGATAGGTTACCGGACAGGCCAGCACAAAAGTTTAATAAAGAGCTGTATGATGATAACAACGGGCTATTTACTTATGCTGAACTTAAAGAACGGATTGAGGATATTGCATGTGCATTAATGAAATTAGGTTTTCCTTATAAAGGGCGAGCTGCTATTTTAGCTCCAACAAGCTATATGTGGACACAGGTTGATATCGCAATTGCATGTGCAGGTGGTGCAAGTATTACAATTTTTCCTACGCTTTCAAATAATGAAGTTAAATATATTATGAATGATTCCAGATGTACTATTGTTTTTGTTGGCGATAAAACACTTCTTAAACAGGTTAAGGAACTAGAAAAAGATTTGAAAAGCCTTAAAACAATAATAGTGATGGATATGTCATTTAAGGGTGATAAAAAGAAGGTATTCGGTATTAAAGATTGTATTGCCATGGGACGGGAATGGCGAAATAATCAGGCAAATTATAAAAAATATAATAAACGCAAAGATAGTGTAACATTAGATGATTGGTTTACTATTCTTTATACATCGGGTACAACAGGACAGGGGAAGGGTGTTATTTTAACCCATTGGTGTGGTTCATCACGGTTGGAGGGAACAACGGAATATTTTCAAAGGTATAATTTTGATGTTAATGAGAATGATGTTACACTGTGTTATCTTCCACTTTCGCATGTTTTTGACCGCGGTTCATGTCAATGGCTGGCTATCAGTAAAGGGTCGTTAATATGTTATGCCGACAAGCCAGCAACCCTTATTGAGGATATGCAAAAGTACAATCCAACATGGATTAATTGTGTTCCACGGCTGTATGAAAAAATATATATAACCATGCAGCAGCAGATGGCTGAGAACCCTTTACAAAAAAAATTATTTAATTGGGCATTGAATGTAGGATTACAGGCTTTGAAATATCGTGAGGATGAAAATGGGTGTTATAATATGCATCCGAATTTTGATCTAAAGTCCAGGCTGCCACTATGGCTTAAGATTCAATATTCCATTGCTGATAAAATTTTTGCAAAGGTGCGTAGTTTGTTTGGTAAAAGATTCCATCATTCATTTTCGGCAAGCGCTGCAATTTCGCCTGATCTTTTGCGATTTTACTATGCGCTGGGATTGGCAGTCATAGAAGGGTATGGTTCAACAGAAAGTTTCAATGCTGCGATACTCAATCCAATAACAGCATGTAAACCAGGGTATATGGGAAAAGAGGCAAATGGGAGCAAATGCCGTGTTTCAAAAGACGGTGAACTGGAACTTTCAGGTGCTGGTATTTTCAAAGGCTATCTCAATAAACCAAAAGAAACGAAAGAAACTTTTACCAAAGATGGTTGGTTTAAGACAGGGGATATTGTAGAATTATCAAGCGATGGTTATTTTAAATTCATTGAGCGGAAAAAAGGGATAATCTGTACCTCTATTGGGAAAAATGTTGCACCTGCCAAGATTGAGAATTTATTTTCTACAAGTAACTGGGTAGAACAAATATTTCTTGTAGGTGATGAAAAGCCATTTATTACTGCCTTAATTGTACCAAATTTTGCCAACTTCATGGCGCTGTTTAAGCGAGAAGGTATTACATATGATGAGTCGAAACTGGTATATGAAGATGTTGGTGGCATGCAGCTTTGCGTACAGGTTGGGGATGATTTCATTAACAACTATCGCTTAAAAGAATTGATTGATAACGATGTAAAAGAAGCAAATAAACATCTGGAAAAGTTTGAACAGATTAAGAATTATACCATTTTGAATCAGCGGTTTACTGAATCTAATGGGATGCTAACACCAACTCAAAAAACTAAAAAGCGGGTGATAGTTGAAGTGTTTAAAGATGAAATTAATAAAATGTACGCATAAAAATATTATTATTTTTATTTTAATAGAGCAGGGTTGTATCCTGCTCTATTTGTTTTTATAGGACAGTGTTTATACTATGCCATAGGCTACCATTGCTTTGGCAACCTTTAAGAAGCCTGCAATGTTTGCACCGGTGAGATAATCCCCTTTTTTGCCATAAGCTTCTGAGGCATCCAGACAACTTTTGTGAATGCTTTTCATGATAATCTGTAGTCGATTATCAACCTCTTCTCGTGTCCATGATAACCGTAAGCTATTTTGAGACATCTCCAATCCAGATGTAGCAACACCGCCAGCATTTGCTGCTTTGCCAGGTGCAAAGAGGATATTGTGTTCACGATATACCTTGATTGCGTCCAGATTTGAAGGCATATTTGCTCCTTCAGAAACGCAGATACATCCATTTTTGATAAGTGCTTCGGCATGCTTGCCATCTATTTCATTTTCTGTTGCTGAAGGGAATGCCACACTAATTTTGATACCCTGCTCTTTAATAACATCCCACACTGATTTACCTTCAAAATAATGAGCATTTTTATATTTTTCGGCATATTCTTTAACACGACCGCGGCGAACATTCTTCAATTCCATGAGAAATGCTAATTTATCTGGAGTTATGCCTTCTTCATCAATGATTGTTCCATTTGAATCGCTGCATGAAATAACCTTTCCGCCAAGTTGTGTAACCTTTTCTATGGTATACTGTGCTACATTGCCGGAGCCACTGACGGCTACAGTCATTCCTTTAATTTCTTTTCCAACAGTTTTTAACATCTCTGCTGCAAAATAGGTTGCACCATATCCTGTTGCTTCTGGTCTAAGCAAGCTTCCGCCATATTCAAGCCCTTTCCCGGTTAACACTCCAGTATGATCATTCCGTATTTTTTTATAATAGCCAAACATAAATCCTATTTCACGGGCTCCTACACCAATATCACCTGCTGGTACATCAGTGTCAGGACCAATATGTCGGTATAGTTCGCGCATGAAAGACTGGCAAAAACGCATGACATCCATATCTGATTTTCCTTTTGGGTCAAAATCAGATCCCCCTTTTGCGCCACCCATAGGTAGCGTTGTAAGGGAGTTTTTAAATATTTGTTCAAATCCAAGGAATTTTATAATCCCCAAATTGACTGAAGGGTGGAATCGCAAACCACCTTTATATGGTCCTATGGCGTTGTTAAACTGAACGCGGAAACCTCTATTAACATGGACATTACCATTATCATCAACCCATGGTACTCTAAATATAATTACTCTATCTGGTTCAACAATTCGTTCATAGATTTTTGCCTTCACAAATTCGGGATGTTTTTGAACAGTTGGTTCAAGTGTTTCCAGAACCTCATGAACTGCTTGAATAAATTCTTTTTGCTCTGAATCCTGCCTTTTAACCTTGTCTATTACTTCTGATATTACTGACATTGTAATGCCTCCTGTATGATATTAAAGATAACCATTGCTTATAGATAATGATGAATCATCAAAACATGCCAAATATATGGAAATGAACACACTAAACAATTGATATAATTGTCAATAATATTTTTTTATAACATGATGTTTATTAAAAAAAATGGTTGGTGACAGTACAGTTGACATGAGGCTAATAGAAATATAATCAAGCGTTTTTAGCTAAACAATAGTATGAAAATGGTATTAGTTTAACTCATAAAACATAGTACTTTCTGGGTGGTGATATCAGCCATAAGTTCTACATCGTGTTCTTTTAGATCAAAAACTTGGATAACGTGATTATATTGAGAATCAGGTAGAAGTTTAGTAAAAATATCGGGGAATTGCTCAAGAAAGTTTTGATGATAAAGAACGTTGCTTATACCATAAAATAATGCTACATAAAAAATATCGGTTTCTACCAGATCCTGAAAAAAATGAGTCCCAAATGAAAGTTCAGGCATTATATTTTCGTTGATCAACGCAAGTTCAACCAGTACTTTAATGTTATTTATCTCAGCGAATCTAACAGGAACACCTAATGAAGGTGTAGTTGTGCCCCATCTTCCCGGCCCAATGAGCAATGCTGGCATTTCTTCACGATCTTGTATTGCCTTGTTTAATTTGCCTACAGTGCGTGCCACATCATATTTTTGGGAAATTGAAAGTGAGTTATACAGATACGGATCTACATAGATTATTCGCTTGATAGGCTGAACTATACTGCCCCCCAGGAAGTTACCCCGGGAGGTAAAAAAGATATGATCGCCGGGTATATCTTCAGGTAATTTCACTTTTTTTCCCAATCCTTTTATCTGATTGGGCCTGCATTGCAATATGTTGATGTAATACCCCTCTTCTTTATTAAAATTTACGGTAAACTCAATATCGACAGGGTATTGATATCTATTATGGATAGTTTGTAAGATTGTTTTAATGTTACTGGTAAAATCAGTGTGCATTAATAGTTCATCAAAAGTAACGACCCAATATTCTTTTTGTTCGCCATTCATATTTTTAATAGTTTGTTCAGCTTCATAATCCCTTATTCCTAAAAGGTGCATTGGAAGATTGAGATCTTGAATGTTGAATAGATCGTCCATCTGTATGGTTTCTACTTGATTGGTTGTTATGTTAAGAACATCTACATTGTGTTGTGAAAATCGCCGTACGTCTTTAAAATCATAAAGGGGTTTGGAGCGTGGATCGTCAAGAGCAACTATGCGAGGATAATCACCTTCAACACGGTTGACAGCTCGTGTACCAAGACCAATAACAAGACGGATCATCCCTGATTCAGGTTTCATCTCTTTTTTCCATACATAGGTATTATGTGAAAATCCTACACCACTTATATCAGGAAAGAAATAATTGCCACGGTGAGTGCCGGATACCCGTTGTACCAGAGGTGCCATCTGTTCGTTCATTGTATGAAGCCCTCGCTGGAGCCGGTACACAAGTGCATCTTCATTCATGGTGCTGGAATAAATTTGACGTACTGCATCAATAAAAGCTTGATACCGTTGAGCGGGAGAACCCTGATTAACAAGAAATATACTTTCATATTTTCCAGCAAATGCATTACCAAAAGAATCTTCCAGAAGGCTTGATGAACGGACAATAATGGGAGATTGTCCAAAATATTCAATCATCTGCTGAAATTGCTCCTTGATGTCATCGGTAAAAATGCCATGCAACATTTGTTGAGCAATTTCTTTTGCTACAGTGAAGTATCCTTCTTGAGTTTTTTGTTCCATGAATAACTTCCACCACCCGTTTTGAACAATATAGGTATAGAAAACATCTGAACCTATGTAAAATGAGTCATGGGGTTCTACAATATCATTCCATTGCATTCTGTTATCACTATGTAAAATACGGCGGGCAATGAGCATACCCGCTGCTTTTCCACCTATATGACCTGTCCCAATCATTCTGTTTTTGATTGCAATAAGGTCCTCCAGGGTAAAGATATTGGCGGCTAAGGTAAGTAAACGCTCCTCCCGTCCAATTATTACCTTGCATAGCTGTTCAATCATCTGTTGTTTTTTGGTGGGGTCCTCGTTTAATTCTAGTAACATTTCAGCTTTAAGAAAAAGCCTATCCCAGAAATCAAGGTTCCTTTGTGTTTTTTCTAAGCTTGTTTGCTGTATATGGGATATGAATGTGGTGACATCATCACTTCGGGTAATTGCAGTAAAATAGTCTGCATTTTTTTTGTGAGGGAAGAACATGGTTGGGGAATAGCGATTTTGAACCTTCAGGGGATGTATGTAGCAATCGCCATTGCATGTGTATACATCAATGAGTAATTGTGTGGTATCGCGAATACGAGCTATTGTTTTAAATGAGTGGCTATTGCGCAATAAAGAAAAATATGCAACAGCGTTTAATTCATAAAGATATGGGCATGTAATGACAAAGAAATTCCCTATCATGAGATCGGTTGCCCATGCTGATTGAAGTTCAGAAAGACTATCAAATATATAATATGCATTCTCACCTTCCCTGTTAATAATGGTATAAATTCGTTTTGAAAAGCTTTCAAAGCCCTCATGTGCATTGAGATAATGTATTTTTATTCCCGGCTGTTCAAAGAGGAGGGGAGGAAACTCTGCAAAGCGGATATAATTCAAATTTCTACCTTCTGAAAGTGCCTTTGAAACAAAAGGATCAACAAATGTTTTATAATCAGCAATGGTATCAACCTGCCACACTACATTATCACCCATAATGAGGTTGTTTACAATTTTGTCTAAGCATGGGAGTCCGGTGCTTGCTTTATTTATAGTATCCATTATAGATCTCCTGATAGTAAGGATGATTATTATAGTATAATATATATGTCATTTGTAAACTATTCTATATAATGTAGCTGTAGCAGGACTGTAATTGTGAAAATAGTCAGTGGTAAAGTAAATAGTATCGATTATTTAGTATGATGAACCTAATTCATTTAATAAATTACTAATAAAATTTAAATTTTTTTGGGCTGGCTGATTTCTATAGGCTTGAAATAAACCAAGCATTCTAATTAAATTGCATGAAATTGGTATTGAATTATTATTAGAAATATTATTTACAATCAATTGGAATAGTGTTATATAATCACAATTATCACGAGCAGTTCTTTGTTGAGTGATTCCATGGTTGAAATCATTAATTTTATTAATACATGTTTGTGGATCAGGAAGTAGCATAGATATAACCTCCCCGAGTTCAATGAAATTATTCAAAAATCATGCCCAACGTTACCGGCGTATGCGACGTTTTTGCCGTAGCGATAGCGAAGGTTAAAATGTGGCGAAGCCCAAGCGAACGACAGTAAGCGCAGCACATAAGCTTTGTTGTACGCAGTGGCAAAACATCAAGACTTTTTTGCTTTGAGCCATGACGGCGAAAAGCAAGTAATAAATTTAATATTTTATCTGACCTCAAAAATTTTAGAAGCTAAGGTTTTATTATCTCCAACTATCAATAATTCAAATTTACCTTTTCTATTACCGACAAAAGCTCCAGCTGTAATACTTTTTTTATTAAACCCCCACATAGGGGCTCTTGAATCAATTGGATATGAAATTATACGGAATGGTTGTTCAACACCAGCATCTTTTACAACACTTATTCGTAATTCTATTTTTGTAACACCAATAAACTTATAATGATTATCTAGTATCATTATAAAATAATCATCGCTATTAAAAATATCTGTTTTTTTAGTTATGTGCCAACCAACAATGTCTTTGCCTAAATAAATATCTGCTCCTTTATCATATGACCATACATATTTTCCAGATTTGTTGATATAACCATATTTTTCACCACCTACCAGTGCTAAACCATTTTTAAATTCTTCTGCATAATAAAACTGTGTATCTATTACAATTTTACCAGATTTATCAATATATCCATATTTATCAGATAATTTGACTAGAGCAAGCCCTTCTTCACCAAAATCATAAGCATCTTCAAATTGAGGATTGATTACAATTTTACCAGATTTATCAATATATCCATATTTATCAGATAGTTTGACTATAGCAAGCCCTTCTTCACCAAAACTATAAGCATCTTCAAATTGAGGATTGATTACGATTTTACCAGATTTATCAATATACCCATATTTATCAGATAGTTTGACTAAAGCAAGACCTTCCTTAAAACTATAAGCATCTTCAAATTGAGGATTGATTACAATTTTACCCGATTTATCAATATATCCCCATTTTTGGTTTATTTTAACTGCTGCAAGCCCTTCTTTACCAAAACTATAAGCATCTTCAAATTGAGGATTGATTACAATTTTACCCGATTTATCAATATATCCCCATTTTTGGTTTATTTTAACTGCTGCAAGCCCTTCCTTGCTAAAATCATAAGCTTTTTCAAATTGAGGATTGATTACAATTTTACCAGATTTATCAATATATCCATATTTTTTATTCAGCATAACTACAGCAAGCCCTTCTTCACCAAAACTATAAGCTTTTTCAAATTGAGGATTGATTACGATTTTACCAGATTTATCAATATACCCATATTTATCAGATAGTTTGACTAAAGCAAGACCTTCCTTGCTAAAATCATAAGCTTCTTCAAATTGAGGATTGATTACAATTTTACCAGATTTATCAATATACCCATATTTACCAATATCAATAAGAAATAAATCATTACTACAACCGGTAAGATTTACGACAACCAAAATAATTAAAAGAAAAAAATTTACGTGTTTCATGGTATTCTCCTCCGGCAGGTTAAATTTTATTCCCCACAAGGCGGGCACGGACGCCCGGCCAAAGTTATGTTGCCATTGCATATAATGTTACCAGTATAATGCATAGTAGCATGGAACACGTTAAATTTATTTAATAGATTGATCTTTATGTCAATAAATATTTTATGTTTTGAATTTAGGGCAATTACGCATATGCTGTGTTATACGCCGTTTTTACAATTGTTTCACTATCCAGTGATTTTTATGGTTTTCCTTTAAATTATTTAATAATATTTTGGCTTTTTCTTTATCAACTTCTAGTCTATATTCATAAGCTTTTGCAGGTATGAAATTTGGATCTGCTTTTCTTAACTCTGCAATAATTTTCTTTGCATCTTGCTCTTGCTTAAGATTAATTAATGTTTCAGCTTTATATAATAATAAAATGGGATGAATTTTATTAAATCTAGATATGTATTCTTTTGTTAAAAGATCTAAACACTTTAATGACTGTTCAGGAAAATATTGATTATATAATTGGTAAAACAAAAATAAATATGCTAAGTCTCGATTTTCTATATTTATGTTTTTATTAAATTCGTACAATTTGTTAATTGATTCTTTGAATTTCTGATTTATATATGGTCCTTCATCAGATTGAAAACTTTCATATACTAAATTAAAAATAGATGTAATATTATCATTTTTTGATTTATTTTTTGAATTAGCATAGACAACCCAAAATGGAACAATTCCCTTATCTGTTTTTGTGTCTAGTATACCATCTCCATCAATATCAAATATATAATAGGCATTTGGACTTGTACCCTGTAAAACACCAATGGGATATTTATCTAATGCAAAAACTATTATTGGTGATTTGCCATCAACTTTTGTGTCATAAGCTAATAGTGTTACAACACCTTCTGGCCAGTTTGATAATTTTTGATTTGTCAGTTTATATTTAACCGGATTAGTTTTAATATAATTTGTTACATTATCACCAATTTTTAATAAATCATAAGAGTAAATATTGGTATGAATAAAAACAGTAATAATTAAAGGTAATAGAATTTTTTTCATGTGGTTTCCTCCTTTTAGTTAAAAATTGTAAAAATGTCGTATAACGTCTCAGCATAGCTGAAGTTTTTGCCGGAGCGGCCGTCTTCATATCATAGGCGCGGAGGCCGAGCACCGCAGCGGCTTTGCTTAGTTATATGAAGTCGTGTGCCCTGAAGCTGAATCAGGGTTGCCTATATAGAGTGAAGCAGTTAGTAGGAAGAATGTCAAGAAGATTCAGCGCAATCTTTATGCATAATGGCAGAGTCAAGGGAACGATGAACTGCCAGAGAGGGTTTTCCGGAAACAGTCTCTAAACCCCCCCTTTGGTGCTGTCGGGGGTAGTCCCGGTGGTACTGAACCAAAGGGGCAAAACGATCCATGCAAATAGACCCGGTGAATCTAAAGGAGATAAATGAAAGTGAACCGCCGATGAGTCATCGAGAATAACTTTCCCCGATACCGAAATCCGAGGGACTGCTCCCCGAGGAGAACAATGTCCAGCAGTAAACCCGTATTAATGGCTGTATGGTATCCGGTGTTCGGCGCTTCCTGGGGGCTTGTGGTGGAAAATGTGATCAGCTCGCTGCCCGGCCGGGAGGCTGTATTCTATCGGACATCATCCGGAACCGAGATAGACATGGTGCTGGGCAGGGGGAGAAGACTGGTCGCGGTGTAGTGCAAAGCGTCGGCATCACCAGAAACAGGAAAAGGACTGGCAATCGCCATGAACGATCTTGAAATACGGGAAGCGTGGATCATCGCTCCCGTGAAGGAAACCTACATGCTCACGAAAACGGTCCGCGTCGCGGCGCTGTATGAATTTGTTTCAGCGCTCGCGGAGGGAAGCAGCAAAAGCTAACGGGTGCAAGCGGAATGTGATTTTGTAGAACGATATGCGGATGACCAGCAAAATTTCGTCCAACAAAAAGGCGGTTTCCCGGCTGCCTTTTCCATGTGGTAAACGGCTATTTTTTATATCTTCTGATATAAATATTTGATTAATTTAGTTGTTGACAAAATAGCAATTCTATGAAATAATATATGAATGAAATTCGGTTTAATTAGAAATATTTGCCAAATTGCCATTTTATCTCTCCTTCCATTTGGCTTTTCACTGCATGCCAATGAAAATATTCAGCAGAGGAGTACTTATATATCAGACTGGGAATCTGATTCCAGATACATATGGTCGCTGTTAAATGGAGTCGAAAAGTATATTTATGATGAATCTGATACGGAGGTACAAAGGGAATACAAGGAAAAGCAGTATGCGAAAGAACTGTATAGAATAAACGCTGCGTATAGGGGTAAACAGTTCTGCATGCGATCTGTAAAATTGATTGATGTAAGGCAAGAAGAGTCTAAGACGCTGAATGAATTTGGGCGGCAGAAAATCATTAATTTTCTCATTTCCAAGATGGGGAAAAATAAATTTTCGCAGATGGTTGAGTCCGCTAAGAAGAATAACCAGTTTGATAATGAACAGTGGTTTTCTTTCGTGCTCAGCAATCTCGGTTCGTCAATAGCGTTCGTACTGGAATTAAATATGTGCGAGCGTTGTTATGACAAATCAATACTGTATAATGCTTATTACGAGGTACCGGTGCCTGATCAGAGCGAGGAAAAAGAGGCCGGCACTAACGGATATTCAGATGCCACCGGCATTCTTGATATTAAAGGTATAAGCAATGAAGATGGAAATAATCCAAGTAATCGTAATATAGTGCCTGTTGATATAATTAAGAGCTTTTCAAAAGAAGAGGATGTGATAAAATTGAAAAAAGGCGAGGTTTCACCTCTTCAGGGAGTTTTATCAAGAATCGAGTATGAATATGAATATGGTATCAGGAAAATTACCATAAGGTTAAAATAAGTTTAAAATCATTTTTTTAGGAGGGTTAGCTAATGGCTACAGCAGGATTTATTGTGGGAATTCTTTCGTTGTTTGGTACAATGCTTGGATGTATTCCCCTTTTAGGGGCGTTGAATTGGGTGAATATTCCTTTTGGTTTTTTAGGTATCATTCTTTCTGGCATTGCCATGGCAAGCAGTAATAAGCAAACAAAGGGGAAAGCTACCGCAGGTCTTGTAATGTCAATAATTGCAGTAATTTTTGGAGCAATACGATTGATGATGGGTGGGGGAATTGTATAGAATTAAGTCTATATATTGATTATTATTCCATAATAATTTGGCTATAGGGGTTGATAAAATTTATTTAATCAGGCTATCGAATTTTTAACTTTTAAACTATTGACTTCCCCTTACTGCTATATAACAAATGGACTTTCTACCAGATAGCATCGCTTAAAAAACAAGCCTCATCGCTTCACGATACCCTTCCTTTTTATCTCGGGTGATTGTCCGAATTCATTCTGAAAAAAAAGTGGTATACCATGGGGACATTGATACCAGTTTGTTTCAGGACAATAGGTGAAATGACATGTATCAAACGCTCCTTTCTTCTGAACACCACGCCTGTCAACATCATACCATCTGTCAGGTATCAATGCTTCCTGATTCATCGCAGCAAGTTTTTCGTAATTATCAAGAGATGCAAAACCAGCATCCGCAGTTCCTTGTTTGCCTCGGCTACCCGTGCCTCCTGACGATGCAACGCCTTAATTTCTTCATCCCTGCGCTCATCTCGGTCCACATCATCCATGAATCTCGGTAGTTTCTCCTTAATGGTGTCTTCCAGCAGGTTCAAACCATCAATGCTCGTGTCCTTCTTGCTTGACGCATTCGCCCGTATCTTGACCGAATCAATTGACAATACTTTACAATTCGCCAGCCCCTTCTCAATGGCAAGCTTATCCGTTTGTACAAACATCTCTATAAGCTCGTTTGTGAAACGAACCAAAAACTTCCCTATCGTCGAGTGGTCTATGACGCGGTTCCCTGAATCGTCTCATCACGTTCTCCCTGTTTTTGTCGCTTGATTACGGTATACTAATGGCATACTATCCTTGTTATGTACATTATTTCGACAGCCTGATTATATAAAAATATCTTGACCATGTGTAGCTATTATAGTGTACTGTTTGCCTGCAACAAATGGTGTATAGTCATCAGTGTTGGTATATGCTTTTTGACAGGGAGTATTTGTGACAGTATTGTATTGGCGATAGTTATTTTTTAATCAATAGAATGTGATATACTATATACTATGTCTGTCAAAGGTCAGATGATTGCTAGTAAGTTCATGACATGTTCAATATTTCATTATGCATATCAATTGTTTGATTATCTTTATTATGGAAGTGAATTATGTATACGATAGTAACCAATGAAAAAATATCTGACAATGTAGGAAAAGCTATTGTGGAAGCACCCTATATTGCAAAACACAGAAAAGCAGGGCAATTTGTAATAGTTATTGTTGATGAAGTGGGTGAACGTATCCCGCTTACTATCGCTGATGCTGATAGTGCTACAGGAACTATCACACTTTACTATCAGATTGTGGGGACCTCTACCCATAAACTATCGCTTAAAAAGAAGGGGGAGGAACTTTTTAATGTTGCAGGACCATTGGGGCATCCTACCGATATACAATGCTATGGTACCTGTGTTTGCGTTGGTGGTGGCATTGGAATTGCTGCTGTGTATCCAATTGCAGTGGCAATGAAAGATGCAGGTAACTATCTCATAAGTATTATTGGAGCGCGCAACAAAAATTTATTAATATTAGAAAACGAACTCAAAGCAAAAAGTGATGAGATGATAGTAACTACGGATGATGGGTCGCATGGTGTTAAAGGATTTGTAACCGATGAATTGAAAACGATACTTGATGGGGGGAAAGTTGATATTGTTGTTGCTGTTGGGCCGGTTCCAATGATGAAGGCGGTCAGTGATATGACCAAACAGTATGGGGTGAAAACACTGGTCAGCTTAAATTCCATAATGGTGGATGGCACCGGAATGTGCGGCGGATGCAGGGTTACGGTTGATGGCAAAAAGCAATTTACCTGCGTTGATGGCCCTGAGTTTGATGCTCATCTGGTGGATTTTGATGAACTTATGAAAAGGCTTAATACCTATAAAGAGCAGGAAAAGGAAAGCTTTGAAAAACATAAATGCAAACTGGAGCAGTACTATGGCAGATAAAATTCCACGACAGAAAATGCCTCAGCAGGATGCAAAAAATCGTATCCGCAATTTCAATGAGGTCCCGTTAGGGTATGATGAAAAAACAGCAATGTTAGAAGCAGCACGATGTTTGCAGTGTAAGCGCCCCACCTGCATTGATGGGTGCCCTGTTAATATCAATATTCCAGGATTTATAAAGGCATTGAAAGAAGGAAAGCCTCTTGAGGCATTTTTTACCATAAAGCAAACCAATTCATTACCGGCAGTATGCGGGAGGGTATGCCCCCAGGAAGATCAATGTGAAAAGTTGTGTGTTCTGGCAAAAAAAGGCGATGCTGTTGCTATTGGCAATCTGGAGCGCTATGTTGCTGATTATGAACGAGAGAAGGAACATTTTGTTGCTCAGAGGAGCGATAGCCATACCAATAAAAAGGTTGCAATCATTGGCTCCGGGCCAGCAGGGCTTACTGCTGCCGGTGATTTAGCACGCATAGGATACAATGTTACCATCTTTGAGGCATTGCATAAGGCTGGTGGCGTTCTGGTGTATGGGATTCCTGAGTTCAGACTTCCCAAAGATATTGTTCAATATGAGATTGATGCCCTAAAAGCTGCGGGCGTTACTGTTGAACTAAGCAGGGTAATAGGCACGGCTGAAACGGTGAATGATCTACTATCAACGGGATTTGATGCTGTGTTTGTAGCTACAGGAGCGGGGTTGCCATTATTTTTAGATATACCCGGTGAAAATTTACAGGGGGTGTATAGTGCCAATGAGTATTTAACACGGTCAAATTTAATGAAGGCGTATAAATTCCCGGAGTATGATACCCCCATTGTCAAAGGGCAGAAAGTTGCAGTTTTTGGCGGTGGAAATGTTGCCATGGATTCGGCACGGACTGCACTGCGTTTGGGAAGCAAGGAGGTGTATATTGTTTACCGACGTTCCCGCACTGAGATGCCAGCACGTGTAGAAGAGGTGGAGCGCGCTGAAGAAGAAGGCGTTATCTTTAAACTTTTGACCAATCCTGTACAGTTCATTGGTGATGAAAAAGGACGTGTGAAAGCAGTTGAGTGTCTGAAGATGGAATTAGGTGAGCCTGATGCTTCTGGAAGGCGAAGCCCGATACCCGTTAAAGGTTCTGAGTTTATTATAGATATTGATGTAGCCATTATTGCTATTGGTAACGGCCCAAATCCTTTGATACCCAAGACTACGCCGGGGATGGATACTACCAAACGAGGCAATATCATAGCTGACCCCGTAACCATGAAGACAAGCAAGATAGGTGTTTTTGCTGGCGGCGATATTGTAACCGGTGCTGCCACGGTTATACAGGCAATGGGTGCAGGACGAAAGGCAGCTAAAGCTATTGATGAGTACCTTTCAACCGGGGCATGGTAGAAACAAGAATCTTTTCGCTCTCTTTATGAGGGGTAGCCGGGTTTTTGCGTTTATAAATAATGGCGTTGGCTATGGCGTTCCAATTTTGATTATACATGTATCGTGGTATTTCCAGCTTATTGCTGGTTATTGGCAGTGATGTGTTTCCCCATTTGATAGTAAATGCATAACTATATCCTGCTTCAATCAGAGCTTTTTTACCAATGTCAGAAACAACACCAAAAGGATATATAAAGGTATCAACGGGTGTGCATAGTTTTTCCTCCAGCATTTTTTTTGATTCAAATACTTCTAATTTAAAATAACGATAGTTGTTTTTATAAAGCTTATCATTTATAAAAAGATG